>JAOUFP010000219.1 GCA_029858145.1 Nitrospirota bacterium
CGATTCAGGGTCATACGAAGACGCGGTCCGCAGCGCAATTTCACTCGGAGGCGACAGCGACACCCTCGCCTGCATAACCGGCGGCATTGCCGAGGCCTTCTACGGCGGTGTGCCCGCCTTTATTCTGGCGAAAGTGAGGGAGATTCTGCCGCCGGATCTACGGGAGATCACCTCTTCATTCTGCCGGAAGTACGGACGCAGTCAGTTGTCGTAAGAGCAGCCGGCATCCGGCCAGGGGAGATATTCTCCCGTATCTCACCGTGGCCCGCGCCATGGCTGCGAAACTTCGCTTCCTGAAAAAAAACCGTGCGCACAATTCCACCGTATCGTCCAACACCCCCCCGGCTCCGGTATTGTGTTACAATACGGAAGCAATGGGAGAGTATGAATGAACAATTTCCTCCGTCAGAAAACGTTGTTAAACCTGCTTTTGATCGGCATATCGGTGTGGTTGTTTGAAACGTTTGTTCATTTAATCGCCATGAAAGAACCATTTTTGGACGCCTTGGCCCTGGAAGTTACTGCCCACGACTTATACCTGCGGCTTATGATTATTACTGTCTGCTGCTTCCTGTATCTCTTATTGATGCAAAACAGGATCATTAAAGACAAGGAATCACAGATAGAAAACATATTGAACAACGTCATTCCTGTCTGCATAACAAACAGGAACTACGAGATTCTAAAGGCGAATGATTCCTATTGGTCGATCTGGGGGAGGCCCGAAAACAAATCGCTGAAATGCTATGAACACAGACCCGGACAAAGCTGCCATACGGAAAACTGCGCGTTGACCCGCGTGGTCAATGGAGCGAAGGAATTTGTTGCGGAATCGAAAAAGGAGTATGCCAATGAAACGCGTTATTTTATTGTCACCGCGAGGCCGTTCCTGGACTCTAAAAACAAAATAGCAGGCATCATTGAAAGTTTTCAGGACATAACAGAACGGAAGAAACTCGAAGATGAAAAAATAGCCCTGATCAACCAGCTTCAGGCTTCGCTTGAAAAAGTAAAACTCTTAAGCGGGTTTATCCCTATTTGCGCTTCCTGCAAAAAGATCAGGGACGACAAGGGATACTGGAACCAGATCGAAGCGTATATCAGGGACCATTCGGAGGCTGAATTCAGCCACGGCATCTGCCCTGAGTGTGCCGTTAAATATCATTCCGTGCTGGACAAGATTCTTCCTGAAAGGGAAAAAAAATGAGCAACCGGTCATACGTTCATAATCAGGACGGGAAATGACTGACCCGCAGCCCAATAACCCTCTTCACGGCATCACGCTGGAAATGATTCTTAACGAACTGGTCGCACATTACGGCTGGGATGAACTGGGCAGGCTCATCACCATCAGGTGTTTTAATAGTGAACCGAGCATCAAGTCGAGTCTGACCTTTCTGAGGAAAACCCCCTGGGCGCGGAAAAAAGTGGAAGATCTGTATCTGAAGTACAAAAGGCCGGGGAGTAAGCCGAAGAACACCCGGAAATTCACGTAACGGCCGCTGATTCAGGTCTTTCCGGTGCCTGTGTTATCTGCCGGCAAGCGTCAACCCTTCAAGACATATTTGTATCGCAGTCTGTTGCTGATTACGCAATTCCAATGAGGCGACAGCCCATCGTATTTCCCGCACCGTAAAGAGTACGTGATACAATATTATTGTAAGCACTCACTGCGCAGCACTTTGCACTGCTCGTGCGCTTGGCAGAGCGATGGGCCTCAGACACAATCGTCACTGAGGATGATCGTGGGGTGAAAATGAGAAGGGTATGTGCCTGGTGTCAGAAAGATATCGATGGTATAGATTCGCCATCTGAGACTGATGCTGACCCTATCAGTCACGGCATCTGCAACGACTGCGCAAGATATGTTTTGTCATTCAATGCCAAGTCATTGCAAAACTACCTTAATCGCTTCTCCGGCCCTGTTTTTCTTGTAGGCCCGGAAGGAAGAATCATAACCGCAAACACACAGGCTTTTTCCGCTCTCGGCAAGAAGCCGGAAGAAATCGAAGGACAGCTTGGCGGTGACGCTTTTGAATGCCAATACGCGAAACTTCCCGGGGGCTGCGGCCAGACAGTGCATTGCAAGACCTGCACCATTCGGTTAACCGTAACCGACACCTTACAGTCGGGGCGAAGCCACATCCGTGTTGCCGCGTATCCGGATCTTCATCACGTCACACGCGAGAACAGAATACGTTTCCTCATCTCGACGGAGAGGGTTGGCAATGCTGTCCTGCTCAGGATAGATGAGATCTCTGAAGAAAAAAAACCGTCCGGCAAGTCGCTGCCATGACATTTTTTCCTACGCATATGCCTGTTTTTTGGTCATGTCAATTGAGGTCTTCCGGTTAAGCGTCAGAGCGATTCGCCCTTTTTTGACCAGTCATAAACAGTATCTTTTGTAATATAATTTAAAGATAGCCGTATACAGATAACATTCGGGACGGCCGGAAATCAGCAGGAGGCGCAGTTTTTTTTACACAAGACGGAATGGGGAACGGGGGCACACCCTTTCGGACTGATGCCGCCGTCAGTCAAGGGGTTCGGAAGAGACGCGCCGGGAGCAGACCCGCGCTAAAAAAGGGGAGGAGATTCAAAATGAAAAGGTTTTTGCTGTTTGCAATGGGTACATTCATCTCGTTTGTAATTCTTGCAGCAACGGGGCAAAATAGCACCCTTGCCGAAGAGAAAGGGATGCCAGCGCCGCCGCCGGCGAGGAAGATCCCCGGGATCACCGCGGAGGATTCATTCCCACACGGCTGCGTAGACTGCCACATCAATCACCCGGAGATGAACATGGACGTCAGGATTAGCACATCAATGAAAAAGTGGAATGACAAGGTGGATCCCAAACTTCTCGCCAAAATGCAGGCGTTGGCACCCGCCGGCGTCACGCTCACAGGCAGGCATCCAGTCGCGGGGTCCTCCCTGAAAGACATCCCGGCAGCCTGCGGCAAATGCCACAGCAGGACCTCGAAGTCGGCGATCCCCTTCTCCCGGATGATGCACAGCATCCACCTGACCGGCGGGGAGGAGAGCCACTACCTGACGCTGTTCCAGGGCGAGTGCACGCACTGCCACAAATTCAACGCGGCAACAGGAGAATGGTCGCTGCCGAGCGGGCCCGAGAAGTAAGGACAGCAACAAACGTCTTCTTTCCGGCGGGGGAAATCTGGTTTCCCTCACCGGGAATTATCGATTTCTGACGGAAGAGAATGAATTCATAATCATCTCAGCAACGCCGGGAAGGTACAAAAATAGTTTGCATATCTGGTAACAAGGGCAGTTTGCGGAGAGTGTCAAATGGAGGCGATGAATGATGAATAATCCTGAAACATACGCCGTTTATCCAATCGGGATTGTGCGTTCAAAGCTGCGTCGTCGGGAGGATGCTCCCAGGCAGGGCTCTGAAGGGGCCCCTGATGCATGGCTGGAAATCTTCCCGAGATTTCGGGACGCACTCGAAGGGATCACCCTGAATTCCGAGGTGCTGGTTCTAACCTGGTTTCACCTTGCCCGACGAGATGCACTGAAGATCCATCCGCGGCGCGACACCAGCAAGCCGCTCACAGGAGTATTCGCGACGCGCTCTCCGGACAGGCCGAACCCGATCGGCCTGCACCGGGTTACCGTGCTTGAAATCGACAAGCCGCGAGGCATCCGGGTGCAGCCTCTGGAGGCCCTTGACGGCACCCCGATCATTGACCTCAAGCCGGTATTGTCAGAGGAAGGAGACGCTTAGCCTAAAAAATGCATTCAGCAGGAGCATGGATGGCGGGCGATTGAGAATTGCATTATGGAATATGGTAGTAACCTGTTGAAATTAAAAGACTTTGAAGGCATGTATGCCTCTGCGAATAAAAAGTAATCGCATTTTTGGGATTAACATCCAGCAGGACGCTGCGTGCCAATATTCCAGACGTTTCATTTTCCGCCCTTTTTTCATTCTGATATCCGCCCTGTAAAAAAAATCACGTTTCTTCTTCCTTTGGCATCTGAGCGCATTCGTTAAAGATACGGGCCTTGCAGTACCGGCACCGCTGAGGGTCCAGCCTGCTGACGATCTTCCGCACCGCCTCGGTCTTTGTACGGAAGATATTCTCCTCGCCGATCTGCTTCAGATACCCTCCCCGTGTGAGCACCTCCAGCACCTCGCTCTTGAGCCCGGACAGGTAAAGCTTCCCCCCCGTCAAATGCAGGCTGTGCGCCTCGGTCGCGAGCATCTCGCACCCCGCGACATCAATAAAATTGATGCCGCTCCCGATCACCAGGATATGACACTGCTCAGGGTTCTGTTTCCTTAGCCTGTCGATCTCCTCAGCAATATGGTTCACCGCACCGAAAAAGATCGAGCCGTCTATCCGTATGACCTTCAACTGGGGACATTCCGGCATCGGCATATGCAGGATATTGATAAAGCTCCTGCGGTTGCTCTCGGGATTCGGCACCATCGTCACAAAATGGGGATGTGACGTACGGTTGAGATACAGCAGAAGGGAAAGGATCACCCCGGCATAGATCGCGAATTCGAGCTCGACGAATAATGTCGCCAGAAAGGTGGTGAGAAGGACCATTGCTTCGGGCCTGCTCGTCCTCGCAATCCTCCTGATATGATGCATATCGATGAGACTATAGGCCACGAGCAGCAGGATACCCGCCATTGAAGGGATGGGGAGGTAGGCGGTGAGAGGCGCAATGAGCAGGAGGATAACCGCCAGGGAAACCGCCGCGAAAACTGCGGCCATCGGCGTCTGGGCGCCCGCGCTGTAATTCACCCCGGTGCGGGTAAAAGAACCCGATGCGGCATAACTCGAAAAAAAACTCCCGACGACGTTCGACAAACCCTGACCAACGAATTCCTGATTGCTGTCGATTCTCTGCTCCGACTTCGTGGCTACAGAACGCGCTATAGAGACCGCCTCAGTGAGCCCGAGCATGGCTACGGCGAGGGCAGCAGGAGCGAGCTGGCGGAGAGAAGCGGTCGTCAGGTCAGGATGCGAAAGGGGAGGAAGATGTGCCGGCAAAGCGCCTACAAGACGGACACCGTGCTCCCTGGCATCAAAGACAACTGCCATAAGACTTCCCGCTATCATCGCGATGAGCATTCCCGGCCATCGGGGAAGAACTATTTTAAACACAAGCGCGACAAACAAGGTAACAACCGCGATGGAGAGCACGTAGAGATTCGCATCGGAGATTCGGGATAAAACTTCGGCCCAGATATGGATAAAGGAGTGCTTTTTTGGGATCGTAACGCCGATGATATTGCTCATCTGGCTGGTGGCGATCAGGACCGCCGCACCCGCGGTAAACCCGACTACAACCGAATGCGAAACGAAGTTTACGAGAGCGCCGAGGCGCGCGACGCCGAGGGCCAGCTGAAAAAGCCCCGCGAGAAACGTAAGCGTCAGTACCATGCTGAGGTATTCCGGACTAGCGGGAGCAGCAAGCGGACTGATTGTGGAAAAAACGACGATCGAGATCGCTGTCGTCGGTCCCGATATAAGGTGGTACGAAGAACCGAAAAGTGCGGCGATG
>JAOUFP010000220.1 GCA_029858145.1 Nitrospirota bacterium
CGTATTTTTACCAACGGACATATCATCACCATAAATGAAGACATGCCGGAGGCCGAGGCATTCGCTATAAAAAAAGGATTCATCACAGCCGTAGGAACGAATGCAGAGATGCGAGAAGCGTATCCTCTTGCAGAAGAAGTGGATTTGGACGGAAAAGATGTTATGCCGGGCATCATTGAATCGCATGGGCATATGCTCAACCTGGGCAGGAGCAAGATGCGCGTAGACCTTCAGGGTGTCAATGATCCGCGGGAGGTTGTACAAAAACTGAGAGAACGTGTTGCTGAAACAACTCCAGGAGAATGGATCGACGGATGGGGATGGGATGACGGTGCTTGGAAAGAACAAATGACTGCTATCAGTCATGAGCTGAGCATTGTTTCACCGGATAATCCGGTCTGGTTTGCCGGTTTGCACGGGTATAACGGATGGGCAAATGCGAAAGCATTGGAAATGGCAGGCATCGCAAAGGACACCCCTGATCCGGAAGGGGGAAAGATTTATAAAGATCCCAAGACAGGTGCGCCGACCGGGATTTTGGCAAATGCCGCCCAAGGTATGATAACACGGCTCATGCCGCCCTTAACGGTTGCGCAGCGCGAAAAGGCGTTTGAGATTGCTGGAGAAGAGCTCCTTAAGAATGGCCTGACCTCTGTGCATGATGCCAGAATAACAAGAAAGGATCTTGATGCCCTGCGGTCACTCAAGACCAAAAAAAAGCTCAAAGTCCGGTATTACATTATGCTCGACTGCACGGATGAAGAGCTTATTGAACCCTATTTGAAGAACGGCCCTGAGATCGACCCCGACAACTGGCTGACCATCCGCTGTATTAAGGTTTTTCAGGATGGATCGCTCGGAACACGGAGTGCCCTCATGCTTGAACCATACAGTGATGCTCCCGATGTGCTTGGAGTCACCACAACATCTCAAGAAGAAATAGAGAGACTGACAATAAGATCGTTACAGGCGGGTATACAGGTTGCCACCCACGCTATCGGTGATCGTTCGAACAGAATCACCTTGGATGCTTATAAGGCAGCAATCAGGGCTGTGCCCGGTGCAAAGGACCACCGGTTACGTATCGAACACGCGCAGGTTGTCGCTCTTGAAGATATTCCCCGGTTTAAGGAACTCGACATCGTTACCAGCATGCAGCCACCCCATGCAACGTCCGATATGCCCTGGGCTGAAGACAGAGTAGGCCCCGAAAGAATAAAAGGTGCTTATGCCTGGCGCTCGTTTCTCGATGCCGGTGTCCGGGTACCGCTCAATTCCGATTTCCCGGGAGAGACTTTGAACCCTTTCTACGGAATGCATGCCGCAGAAACCCGTCAAACCCCGGAGGGAAAACCAGAAAGCGGGTGGTATCCAGAACAATGTCTGACAAGGGAAGAAGTTCTGTATGCCTATACAGTGGAATCTGCATACTCGGGCTTCGAAGAACACATCAAAGGGCAAATCGCTCCTGGTATGCTTGCCGATTTTATTGTTATTTCAGGCAATATACTGACGATTCCCTCAAAGGCCCTTTTGTCATTAAAAGTTGAGCGGACATACGTAGGAGGTCAATTGGTTTACAGCATGAATGCCTCAAGGTAGATGTGCGGGAAAGGAAGTATGCTTCTGAAAAAAAGACAAGAAGGAGATGCGTGTTGGCAAACAGGAAAGATTTGGATAATATTAAGAAATTAGGGAAGGAGCAGATAAGATGAATACAATGAAAAGGATGTCTTGCATCTTTTCTATTTTTGTGCTGATGGTGTCGTTTTCACCAGCACCGGCAGCGGTTAGTGACGCTCAAAAAGCTGATAGAGTATACGTCAATGGTAACATCTATACTGTTGATGAAGAATTCAGCACAGCTTCTGCCCTTGCTGTGAAAGAAGGTCAGTTCATCTACGTGGGTGATGATGCTGGAGTCCAGGCCTATATTGGTCCTCTTACTTTTGTTTTCGACCTGAAAGGCAAAACCGTAATCCCCGGTTTACATGATGCCCATGTGCACATCAGGTACGGAGAAAGAATTTTGTATCCACGAATTCCAGACATAAGGGCTTCAATCGGTGAGTGGGCTTCTGTAGAGCGAATGCAGGAAGTGATAAAGCGTTGCTTGGCTACCGGGGAAGGAATGCGGCCAGGGCCTGAGCCACGGTGGCTCGTGTTAAGCGGTTGGATGTCTGATGTTTGGGATCCGCCAGAATTCCGTAAGGAGCTGATCGACGCCGTAGCCCCAGATAATCCTGTTTTTATTAGCCGATACACGCATGGCAGCGGTGCCAACAGCAAAGCCCTTGAACTCGCTGGCATTACCCGCGACACTCCCGATCCTCCGGGTGGTCATATCAAGAAGGACAAGAATGGGGAGCCCACAGGCGAATTCGTAGAAAGGGCTCCTTCACAATTAACACGTCTTATTCCCCCCTTACCTCCAATGACCGATTATGAAATAAGTCGTAACCTCGTGGAAGGGACTCAATTGGCCGTGGCCAGCGGACTCACGACTATCCATGGTGCTAGCGTGACGGGCTATGAAGAAGTTCAAAGACGACTAAAACTTTACGAAGTGGGCCTGCTCAGGATAAGGATCAACGAGATGGTCAGCGAGGATGCGGCGAAAAAGCTGGGGAAACCGCTAAACTACAATAACAAATTCTTCGTCCGGTCGGTCAAGACTCTTTTAGATGGAGCTTTAGGATCGAGGGGTGCGCATTTCCTCGAGGAGTACAGCGACTATCCGGGCTTTTATGGGGAACCGAGACGAAGTGAAGACGAAATCGCTCGATCGGCGACCGAGCTGCTCAAAATCGGTTTCAATATGAGGATACATTGCATCGGTGACGCTGCCAACCGGATCGCCATCAACGCCTATGAAAGGGCTCTGAAGGCCACCGGGATAGACGGCAAAGATGCCCGGTTCGCTCTTGAGCACTGTCAGGTCCTGACTCCTGATGACATACCCAGACTTGCCAAACTGGGAATTGTGGCTTCCATGCAGCCTTTGCATGCGACTGAGGATATGCACTTTGCCGAATCCAGGATGGGGCCTGAGCGCATAAAGTACGCCTATATTTGGAGAACATTGTTGGATCTGGGTGTTGTGATTGCAACGGGGACAGATTATTCTGTATCTCCCTATAACCCCTTTTACACCTTGCACGCTGCAATAACCAGACAGGACCGAAATAATAACCCTCCGGGCGGCTGGTTCCCGGAACAGGCCATGACCAGAGAAGAGGCTTTACGGGCTGCAACCATGGGCGGTGCCTACGTTATGTTTGCGGAAGACATCCTGGGATCTATCGAGGTGGGGAAGCTTGCTGATTTTGTGGTCATTCCTGTTGACTATATGACCATTCCGGCTGAGGACATCTGGAAGATCGAACCGGAAATGACGGTCATCGGGGGTGAGATAGTCTACGCAAGACCAGTGCAGGCGCAAAAATGAAATTCTTATCTTTTAATCCGGTCTAACAAGGTTTGTGTTCTCCGAACTATTCATTCCGCAGGCGGTCGGCCAGATTAGCAGTTGCAGCCCGGAAAGTCTGGTAGCTGACGGTCAACAGGGTGATAGCAAGGGCCACCGTCCCGGCTGCAATGAACACTCCAAGGCCTATACTCGTGTGATAGGAAAAGTTCCTCATCCACCGGCTCATGACGAATAATCCCAGCGGCCAGGCGATGATGTTGGCCAGGACAATCAGGACGATAAACTCTCTGCTGAGGATCCTCATGACACTCCCAATCGAAGCACCGAGTACTTTTCTTATGGCAATCTCCTTGGACCGCCGTGCTGCCATGAATGCAGCCAGACCGAACAAACCCAGGCAGGAGACAAAAATGGCAAGGCCAGTAAAGGACATCAGAATTTTCCCCAAACGGTCTTCGTTGATGTATTGACGCTGGAAATGTTCGTCCAGAAATTCCGGTTCCACGGGATAACCCGGAACAACATCGGCTATGGTCTTTTTAATAAAACTTATGGATTCCGCTATCCTGGATCCGCGAATCTTGATAAACCAGTTACTGTAGGGGAGGTTTTGATACATAACGAACACAATAGGTCGGATATCGTTATGCAGTGATGTCCCATGAAAGTCCTTCACCACTCCCACAATCGTCCCCTCATTTTGCCACATGGAGAACATCTTTCCTATCGGGTCTTGGTATCCGGTAAGCTTCAGTGCCGCTTCATTGATGATGTAATTTTTCTGGTCTGTCGGATATTCCCGCGAAAAGCTTCGGCCGTAACTCATTTTCATATCAAAGGTCTCGAAGTAATCATAATCCACACATACAAAATTCATTCTTACATAGCTGTCAGGACCCTTGCCCTCCCAGTATACCGGATTATTATTGCCAATACTCAAAGGAATACTCGACGCCGCACTGACATGCAGAACATCAGGATTTGCCAGGAGTCTTTCTTTGATAGTGTTGTAATTTGCCCGCAGCTGTTGCCGTGCTCGGACCACCAAAATCTGGTCTTTACTGAAACCAAGATCCTTGCTGCGAATATACTGGATCTGCTTGTAGATAGTCGCGGTGGCGATAATGAGCAGGATGGATGCTGTGAATTGGGCAACAATTAATGTCTTTCGAAGGCCGCTTCTTCTTGATCCGGTCTGAAAGGTGTTTTTCAGCACTCTATCCGGTTGGAAGGACGAAAAATACAGAGCGGGGTAGCTACCCGAGACCAACCCAACGAATACGGCAAAAAGCACCAATCCCGCAAGAATCATTCCATTGTGGAGGATATTGAACTCAAGCTGTTTAGCGGCCAGTGAATTGAATCCTGGAAGAAGAAAATAGACCAGGACAACAGCTCCGATCAAAGCAATTAAGGCCAGACCTATGGATTCCCCCAAGAACTGTATGATCAGATCCTTTCTATCCCCTCCGCACACTTTCCGGATTCCGACCTCGTTGACTCTGACGGAGGAGCGAGCCGTAGTCAGATTCATGAAGTTGATGCAGGCGATGAGCAGAATGATCACGGCGATCGCGGAGAAAACATAGACATACACGATGGGATCTGTCCCTCCGTAGAAGGAATAAAGGTGAATCTTCTTGAGCGGAAAAAGGCCGACATATTTTTTGTTGTTGGTTCTCTTGTCGTATTTAATGATAGTCTCGGATATTTTGTTTTCGACCTCAACCGGGTTTGCCTGGCTCGAAAGCAACACATAAGAAGAAACATCGCTGGACCAGGTACGCGTCCTGGGCTCTCCGACAAAGAGGATGGCCGATACTATGAGATCAAATTCCATATGGGAGTTGCTGGGGACATCCTCGATCACTCCGGTTACCGCCAGATCGACCTGGTTCTCGAATTGGATAACTTTTCCTATCGGGTCCTCGCTCCCGAAATACCTGGCAGCCGCCCGTTCGGTCAAAACCACGGAGTTGAGATCCTCCAAGGCAGATTCAGGACTGCCCTTGACAAAAGGAAAGGTGAACATATCCAGAAATTCGTTGCCAACCAAGGCCGCATTTTCAAAAAAACTCTTGTTTTCATACCGTGCGAGAAGAGGAAT
>JAOUFP010000221.1 GCA_029858145.1 Nitrospirota bacterium
CAAAGGGTGCCCGCAAGATCAGGATCGAGAAGGCCTGACGCCTCCACATCCGGCCTTGCAAAATGCTGCACATTGAAGCGCGCGCCCGTGAGCATACGCGTAAATCACCGGTCCGCTTTTCTCCCGGCTTTTTCCCGGGCCGCCGGGATACAATAGTATCCGGTATATGCACCGCAGATAAAAGGAGGGCGGATGGACGCTGTTGCCGTTACGATAGCCTTTGTAACCTATGCGGGGGTGGCGATAGGCGGATTCCCCGGCCTCGCCCTTGACAGGACCGGCATCGCGCGTCTCGGGGCCATTGGCATGGTTGTCGCCGGGGTGCTTTCTGCACAGGATGCGGTCATGTCGATCGACCTGCCAACCATCCTTCTGCTCTACGGGCTGATGGTGCTTTCATCGCAGTTCAGACTGGGAGGGTTTTATACCCGGGTCGCGCTCCGTATAACCACGCTCATTGAAAGGCCGGAACGATTTCTTTTCGCGGTAATGGCGGCGAGCGCCGTGCTGTCGGCAATCCTGATGAACGACATCGTCTGCCTCGCATTCACGCCGGTCCTTTTGGTGGCCGTCTTGAACGCGGGGATGAACCCTGTACCTTTCCTGATAGGTCTCGCGGCTGCCAGCAACATCGGATCTGCGGCGACCATTATCGGCAATCCTCAGAACATGCTGACCGGTCAGCTCGGCATGCTCGATTTCCGGGGATTTTTCCTCTGGTGCGCGCCTCCCGCGTTCTTTTCTCTCGGTGCTGCCTACCTGATCATCAGGGCGATCTACAGAAAGGAACTTTCAAGAATCCCTCTCCTGAACGGGAAAAGGGAGGCGGCCTGGCCGGCCTTCGACCGCCACCAGAGCATGAAGGGGATGATCGCTGCAGCGGTTCTGATCGGACTCTTCTTTACAGATATCCCGAGAGAGATGAGCGCTATCTGCATTGCGGGATTGCTCCTCTGCAGCAGGCGCATGCATACGCGCGCAATCCTCGGGCTTGTGGACTGGCATCTGATCACCCTGTTCTGCGGTCTCTTCATCGTGATCAGGGGGCTGGAGACGACCCGTTTGCCGCTGCTGATGATAGATTCACTTTCATCTCACGGCATTGACATCAGGAATTTGTTCGTCCTCACGGTTACCTCCGGAATCCTGAGCAATATCGTGAGCAATGTGCCTGCGACCATGCTCCTCACCAAATTCCTCGATCCCTCCGCGCACACCCAGTGGTACGCGCTCGCCCTTTCAAGCACCTTTGCCGGCAACCTCATTACGATAGGAAGCATCGCAAACCTCATCACCTTTGAGCAGGCAAAGGAGTACGGAATAGAGATCGGGTTCAGGGAGCACGCGCGGGCCGGCATCCCTGTCACCCTGGCCTCGTTCGCGATCGCGATCGCATGGATGGTTGCGACAAAATGAGCATAAAACAGCAGAAAGTGAGCAAGCCGGCAGCCCTCATCTGCCGGGTATGGAATAACCAAAAGGGCCCGGGACGACCGGGCCCTTTTTTAACAGGAGATTTGCCGAGTTCGGCGGTTGCCACAGCATGCATTCAATACACTCAGGCTTCACCTCCCGGATAATGTTCCGCGGCAGCCATATCCTTTCTGCCTAGTCCATCGCATGGCATTTGTTGCAGAGCACCCTCTGATAGGTGGCAAAGGTGGTTGCAACCCTGTCATAATTTGCCGCCCGCGTCTCTGCAGACAGACGGCCCATTGCAAACTCAGGTACTGCCGGCGTTGTATCAGTGCCGGGCCAGTTGCTGTTATAGACGATGAACGTAGCTGCATTGTTCCATCTGAGCATGTTTTCCCAGCCTGATGCATGCGCCCTGTGGCAGGACAGGCACATAACCTGGTCGGATGACGCGGGACCGCCGAGCTGGGAATCGTCGTTCTTTGCATGGGTCGCGAGCGCTGCATAGTCGCTGGTGTTCTCAGCGAATGGAACGAGCGAAAGGAACGACGTGGCTGCAGAACCTGTCATATCGCCGGACTTTATATACGAGTAATATAAAGCAGCGATATCCGTGCCGAGGCCTTCGTCCACCGCGTGCACAGTGTTGCCTGCGCTGTGCATGTCCGGATGGCAGACGGCACACCAGTTCCCCCATGTATCGTGACCGCCTGTAGTAGCTGCCCCGTACGCGGTCCGGGTCTGGGTTGCAGATTCTGACCGGTTGTAAACCGCAGGGGTAACGGCAGCAGGGTTTCCGTTGAAGGTCAGACCTTCTTTCGTATAGCCGCTCCCTGCCAGAAGCCTGTAGACGCCTACTGCTTCCCCCGCACCCGGCACAGGGCTGTCGTCATAGGAGCCCGAAGCGATGATCGGCGCGGTTGTCATGGCCACTGTTCCGTCTGAAAGCCGGCGGTACCTGCCGTGCGGGTCATGGCAGCTGTTGCATGCGAGTGCTGCCGCAGGAAATGTTCCGCCAGGGGCCAGCACATTGACAGGATCAGGCTGGTAGTTGTAGTCGATCGCGACTATGTTATGGCCGTGCGTCGATCCGTCTTCAGTGACGGCAACGCCATCTGCGGTATAGGTATAATTTTTCTTCAGCCACCCGAAGTCACCTCCGGGCGTCAACTGCAGGGGCGGGGAACCTTGTGGCATGTCGGCTTCGTCAGTGCTTATATGGAAGCTCGATGGGCCTGTGTCTCCCCTGATCTGGTGGCAGTTCAGACATGTGGAACTCTGGTCATTTTGCTTCAGAAGGAACGTGCTGCCAGGCGCAGGGGTATGCACGCTGTGGCATCCACCGCACTCTGCAACGCCGCCCGAATGAAAGGCGAAGACGGTTCCGCCTGATCCGACGGCGAAAACCAGTGCCGCAAAGACGATCAAACTCAATTGAATTGCTTTCATCTTGTCCTCCTTTTCGCTCCGGTCAAGGTTTGCTGCTTTATCAATAAATAAAAAAACCGGGCTCACCGAAGCGATATAATCCTTCGGCAGCCCGGCCATCTCACTGCTAAGATCCGGCTCTTTCCGTCCCCTCCTCACGGAAGGTTTGGCTTTGTCGCGGGTTATTTTTTATGAGCAGCGAACAATCACGCTTTTACTGAGCAATCTCCGGTAATGGTAATGATGAACTCCCTCCTGCTGCGTCACCGCATTTTCTGATTTCAACTTAACACAGGAAAGGGTGCATGGCAATTTAAAAATATTAATTAGGTTTATAACAATATCTAATAATTGCTGAGTGAGCTCTGCCGGCGGATACTGGTGAATATTGATCAAAAGCCCGGTTTTCTGCGGCAGGTTCCTAACCCAGAGATGACCGGAAGATGCCCGCGGGGAGGGGGGACGGGGGTACTCCTGAATACCGGAATAAGTTCATTTTTTATGACCGGAGGGGATACCTTCAGCTGTGTATCATCAGCGGACGATGTCGTCCGTCTGCTGTAAAATATCGTTCGGGATTTCCAGGCCGATCGCCTCTGCTGTCTTCAAATTAAACCCAAGATAAAAATCGGATGTTTCCGCAGGCAGGTCTGCAGGGTTTGCCCCGTGCAGGATACTGTGGGCCAGGCGGGCGGCCTGCCAGCCTGTGCGCTCGTCTGTGGGCCCGTAGGAAAAGACCGCGCCGCTTTTGTGATGCTCATGCCCTGAAGAGGCCAGCAGGACTTTCCGTTTCTTTGCCGTCTCCAGGATGGTTTCTATATTGGAACCGATAAGAATCGAATGGAGAATGAAGATCGCGTCGATGTCTTCAGGCATGGACGCCAGTGATGCACGCAGCGCTTCGACGGTGGATACTTCAGAAATGGTGAGTTTAATGCGGTACATTTCCGCGGTACGCTTCAGGGCTTCCAGACTCTTATTAGCCGCTCCGGTGTCAAAGCTGATAGGGACAAATATGTTCTGCGTGTCAGGTGCGATAGCCAGCAGCCAATCCAATGTCTTCGGGGTGCTGCCACTCAGCTGGACGCCGGTGAGATTGCCTCCCGGATGAACCAGGCTCTCTATCAATCCCGATTCCACTGCCTCGTATACGACAAACACAACAGGGATGTTCGTTCCCTTTGTGATCTGTTGCGCCATTTTGGTCGCGGGCGTCGTGATCGTAAAGATCAGATCGGCTTTTTTTGCCACCATGTCTCTCAGGGCACTCTCAATGACCTTTTTGTCTTTGCTTTCGCACCTGATATACGTGAGATTCCTGCCTTCGCTATACCCGAACTTCGGCATGTTCCGCAAAAAACCGTGTGCGCCTTCTTTTTCTGCAGGACTGGGATTTACATAGCCGATGAGATATGTCTTTTCCTTCGGTTCAGGTTTGCAGGCGAAGCCCGCCAGTAAGAGTGCCGATAAGGCAATACCTATGAAAATGACCGGAACATACAGAGTATTGTTTTTCATTTTATTTTCTCCATCAGGCGATAAACCGGACTTGTTTTAAATAAAAGGGATAATACCGTCTGCGCTTCGTCCAAAAACTGAATCTCCCCATGTCAGGCGCGGCGCCAATCTGAATGCTGCTTTGTTCGCCTCAAGCAATGAAAAGCTGCAGATACTTTTCTTTTATCAGGGAATGGGCCTTTTGTCCATAAAAATTTGAGAGTTGTCAAAGCCTGTGCCGGCTGATAAACTGAAATAATCCACGGCCGGATGTTGCGGGTGCATTCGCTGAAGGATGGTGGGATGACAGCTCCATGAAGATAGGATATCCCTGCATAAACCTTTCCCTCTCCTGCCGGAGTTCAAGGACCTTCCGGCTGGCCTCCTACAGTGATGAGCGGCTGCGGGAGACGGTCGGTTCGAATCTCGACTGTCTTCAGGAAATCCTGAATTACAACGCAGCCCACGGCTTCCTCTTTTTCAGGCTTACCTCCGGCCTTGTGCCTTTTGCCTCCCATCCTGTCTGCACCTTTCCCTGGCAGTCATTTTTCAGGGAGAAGCTGAGGGAAGCGGGAGATTTCATCAAAGCGAACGGGATGCGTATCTCTATGCATCCGGACCAGTTTGTGCTCATCAATTCGCCCTCGGAAAAGATCTTCTCGGCCGGCGTTCGCGAACTCGTCTATCACGCGGAGGTCCTGGACCTGATGGGGATCGACGCATCGGGAAAGATACAGATCCATGTCGGCGGCGTCTATGGAGACAGGGACGAGTCGCTGAAGCGGTTTGTCAGCCGTTACCGGGAACTGCCGTCTGCTGTCCGGAAGCGGCTGGTGATCGAGAATGACGAGCGGCTCTATTCTGCAGCGGATTGTCTCAGGATTCACGAAAGCACCGGAATCCCCCTGGTCTTTGATGTGTTCCATTACCGGTGCAGAAACGACGGTGAAGGACTTGCCGATGTCGTGAAGCAGGCAGCCGGAACCTGGGGTGCAAACGACGGCATTCTTATCGTTGACTACAGTTCGCAGGCAAAGAACAAACGGTTCGGGACGCACACCGAATCAATCGATACAAAGGATTTCCGGGCATTTCTCACGGCAACCGGCGGGGTCGACTTCGACATC
>JAOUFP010000222.1 GCA_029858145.1 Nitrospirota bacterium
GGGCTCCCATTTTTTATCCTGTTCGATATTTCCCTGCACAACGCTTGCCCTGACCATATGCCCTGATCTTTCCTGCCCAAGCCGCCAGTACCCGTAGCCGAGGGAGGAGGCGAGCACGAGAAAAAAAAGGACAAAACCGATGAACGTGTAAGACAGGGGAAAGAGCGGCATCTTCCTGACGCGGGAATTGAGAAGGAGGAGGTCGACGGCCGCGCTGTTGAAGGCGAGGACGAGAAATGAAATACCGTATACCCCTGTTATATCGGAGATCTGTATTACAGAGAGAAACTTGTACTGGCTGTACCCGATGCTCGCCCAGGGGAATCCTGTAAACGCGTATGAACGGACATACTCGAGGAATACCCACAGCACAGGGCCGATGAGCAGAGCGGGCAGCTTTGTTTTTTTGATGAACGAAGAGAAGAAACAGGCGAACACCGCGGGGTACAGACTCACGTAACAGCAGAGCAAAAGGACGACCGAGAGACTGGAGAAAAGGGAAAACCCTCCGTAAAAGTTTATCGAATGGTAGATCCAGTAGAGGGTCCCGAAGAAGTAAACGATACCGAAGACAAACCCGGCGCGGAAGGCTTCTCCCGGGGTTTTCTTCCAGAGGGAAACCAGGAAAGGGATGAACGCCACCCACGCGAGCAGGTACAGGTCGAACATCGGAAAAGCCAGCACAGTCAGTGTCCCGGAGAGGACAGCAGGCAGATATTCCCTTAAATTTTTCATATTCGAGTTTTTCATGAGTTGACAATAAAAAAAGCTAAATTGTATAGTTATTATCCGTGGGCAGTTAGCTCAGTCGGTAGAGCAGAGGCCTGAAAAGCCTCGTGTCCGCAGTTCGATTCTGCGACTGCCCACCATGATTTTATGTATCTGCCTGTATAAGAGTCAAGGACAAAGAAAAAAACCTCCCGTAAGCGGCTCATTGAAGCCTGCAATTCCGGAATAAAAACATCTGCACAAAAAGAGTGTGAGGATGCTTACGGATATTGTGAAAAGGCATATAACCTGATACAGTCAAAACGGAGGCAGGGCTTGAGGGACCTGCCGCCTGCTGAAACGGAGGAATGAATGGCTATACGCAGCGCGCGGCCGAAACCGCGGAGACAGAGAACAGCGGGGAGGGGCGTCTGCCTGGCCATAACGATCATCATGGTTCTTTCATTGACTATGCTGGCGGGATGTCCCGGCAAGAAAGAATCTGATGTCATGACCATCCGGTTTGTCACCTGGAAGCCGAACCAGCCGGAGGCCTGGGAAGAGATACTCAGGATCTTTCACGAGGAGAACCCCGGCATCAGGATTGAGCGCGAGATCGGCCCCCATTCATCGACCGCTTTTCATGACCTCCTGACGCAGAAGCTCAAAAACAGGAGCAGGGATGTGGATGTATTTTTCATGGATGTCATCTGGCCCGCGGAGTTTGCCGCAGCCGGCTGGGCGATGCCGCTCGATGACTTCATTGCCGCGCAGGAACGCGAAAAGTTCCTGGAGGGCGCCATACTGGCGAACACCTTTGAAAACAGGCTGTACGGGATTCCCCTTTTTGTCGACAGCGGCATGCTCTATTACCGGAAGGACCTTCTGAAGCAGTACGGCTTCAAACCGCCGGTCACCTGGCAGGAGATGGCTGATATCTCGGGGAAGATCGTCATCAAAGAATCGAAGAAGGGCAGATACATCTACGGCTTTTCAGGCCAGTTCAAGCAGTATGAGGGGCTGGTCTGCGGCATGATGGAGTATATCCTGAGCAACAACGGCATGCTGGTGGACCGGGAAAAGGGCGTAAGCGCCGTTACGGGGAAACCGGCCATTGAGGCGGTGAGATTCGTACGGGACCGTATCATAGGAGGTGCCGCGCCTGTCGGCGTGCTCGCCTACCAGGAGCCCGAATCACTCGATCTCTTTATCCAGGGCAAGGCGGTTTTTCACCGGAACTGGCCCTATGCGTGGCAGATCGCGAACGACCCGCAACGGTCCACCATAGCCGGCAACGTCGGCATCGCGAAACTGCCCCATTTCCCCGCAGGAAAGAGTTACGCCGCGCTTGGAGGCTGGCAGCTCGGGATCAGCAGCTACTCGGAACATAAAGAGGCGGCCTGGAAGTTCGTGCAGTTCCTTGCGAGCGACAGGATACAGAAACTGCTCGCGGTAAGGTCGGGAAAGGCGCCGACGAGAAAGGCGCTCTACGACGACCCTGAGGTGCTGAAGGCGAATCCCCACTTCAGAGACATGAAGGACGTGTTTCTTTCAGCGTATCCCCGGCCGGTGACGCCTCTCTATCCCGCGCTCTCGAACATCCTTCAGCGTTATTTCAGCACCGTGATATCGGACAGGCAGTCGGATATCGCGGGCGAGGCAGAGAACGCCTCGAGGGAGATGAACAAGCTTCTGTCGATGACGCAATAAAATAACACTTTATCGCTGCAGTGAGAGGGGGGAGGATGAAACTGTCTTTGATACGGCGCGAGCGGCTCTTTGCCTCAGCACTGACAGGGCCTGCGCTTTTCATCGTGGCGGTCTTCGCGTTTTATCCGATTCTCTTTTCCTTTTACCTCAGCCTTCACAGGATCGTCCTCGGCCTTCCGTCCCTCGGCCAGCCGTTCGTGGGGTTTGAGAACTACAGGGAACTTTTTCAGGACAGAATCGCATTGAGGTCACTGACCAATACCCTGATATTTGTCTTCAGCACCATTTCATGCGAGCTCCTCTTCGGGCTCGGCATCGCGCTGATCATCAACAGGTCCTTCAGGGCGCGGGGGCTGGTAAGGGCTGCCGTGCTGGTGCCCTGGGCGATCCCGACGGTCGTTTCATCCCAGATGTGGCGGTTCATCTACAACGACAAATACGGCCTCCTCAATTTCCTGCTCTTCGGCGCCGCGGAATCCCGGTACAGGGCATGGCTCGCCGATCCGTTCTTCGCGTTCCTCGGGATCATTGTCGCCGATGTGTGGAAGGCCTCTTCCTTCGCCGCCCTGCTTATCCTTGCGGGGCTTCAGACGATACCGGATGATCTCTATGAGGCGGCGCGCATCGACGGCGCCAGCGCCTGGCAGCAGTTCAGGCGCATCACCCTTCCCATGGTGAAACCCGCCATCCTTGTGGCGCTGCTCTTCAGGACGATGGACGCCTTCAGGGTCTTTGATCTCGTCTACGTCATGACGCAGGGAGGGCCTGCCGATTCCACGAATGTCCTTCAGTTCTACGGCTATAAAAAAATATTCGCGGAGGGGCTCATGGGGTACGGCTCGACCATATCAGTGCTGGTCTTCCTGATCACGCTCACCCTGGCGGTATTCTATATACGGCTTGTCGGCACCAGGCTCTTCAGGGAGCAGGCATGAGGTTTTCGAGGGTGCTTTTTACCGGCGCGACTGTCATGGTGGTTGTCCTGAGCCTCCTGCCCTTTGTCTGGTTCGCCGACACCTCGCTGAAGACAGAAAAAGAGGTCACCTCCATTCCTCCGGTGCTTCTTCCCTCAGGGACCCTGGATTTCTACCGCTCGAGCATCGAGCACTATGACCTTCTTCATTTCATCAAAAACAGCCTGATCGTGGCCGGCAGCACCACGTTCATCACCATCATGCTGGCGATCCTTGCCGGATACGCGCTGGCGCGCCTCAGGATGAGATACAAGGGGGTTGTCATGGGCGCCCTCCTCGCGGTCTCGATGTTCCCCCAGATATCGATCGCAGGGCCGGTCTGGAGGATCCTGCAGCACCTCGGGTGGCTGAACAGCTATCAGGGACTGATTGCCCCCTATGTGACCCTGACGCTCCCCCTCGGTGTCTGGGTGCTGGCGAGTTTCTTCAGGGAACTGCCGGCCGAACTGGAGGATGCTGCCAGGATAGACGGGTGCGGCCATCTGCAGACGCTTTTCAGGATCATCGTACCCCTGGCGGCGCCGGGGGTGTTCACCGCAGCGATCCTCGTCTTTATCTATGCCTGGAACGAGTTTTTCTTTGCCCTCCTGATCATGACCCGGCAGTCCTACCAGACCCTGCCGGTCGGCATAGCGCTCTTTCAGGGGCAGTACACCATGCCCTGGGGTGAGATAGCGGCTGCCTCGACGATAGCGACCGTCCCCCTGGTGCTTCTCGTATTCCTCTTCCAGAAGCGGATCGTCCGGGGGCTTTCCGCAGGGGCGATAAAGGGATGATATGGCGGAACTGAAGATAAAAGGGCTGAACAAGAGCTTCGGCAGGCAGAAGGTGATCGACAACATCTCCTTTGAGGTGCCGAAGGGCGAGTTCTGCATCCTCCTGGGGCCTTCAGGCTGCGGCAAGAGCACAATCCTCCGCCTCATAGCCGGCCTTGAGAATCAGGACAGCGGAGAGATATACATCGGCGAATCCGAGGTGAGCGAGCTGACGCCGAAGGAAAGGGACATCGCGATGGTGTTTCAGAGCTATGCCCTTTATCCGCACATGAACGCCCGCGACAACATCTCGTTTCCGCTGCGGGTGAGAAAGGTGCCGAAAGAACAGATAGAGGAGAAGGTGAAAGAGGTAGCGCGGCTCCTGGACATAGGGGATCTCCTTGAGCGGAAGCCTGCCGAGCTGTCAGGCGGCCAGAGGCAGCGGGTCGCCCTCGGACGGGCGATCGTGAGGAACCCGAAGCTCTTTCTCTTTGACGAGCCGCTTTCGAACCTCGACGCCAAACTGCGGTCGGCCATGAGAATAGAACTTGCCAAACTCCACCAGAAGCTGAAGACCACGATGATCTACGTGACGCATGACCAGGTCGAGGCGATGACCCTCGGCGAGAAGATCATCCTCCTCGACAGAGGCAGGATACAGCAGACCGGCACCCCGCGGGAGATCTACGAAAACCCGGCGAACCTCTTTGCCGCCTCGTTTATCGGCAGCCCCCCGATGAACCTGGCGGAAGGCAGGATAGTTTATAAAGATTCAGAAGTATTCTTTGAGGCGGACGGACTGATCGTTCCGCTCAAGGCGAGGGATCCGCTGAGGGAATACGCGGGCAGAGACGTGACGATAGGAATACGGCCCGAGTCCTTCAGATGGGAGGAGGGCCCCTTCAGGGGAGAGACAGAGATAGTCGAGCACGTTGGCTCGGAATCATTTGTCTATTTGAGAATCCCCTGCCTGATGGCGCGTTTTGCAGCGAGGGCAGGGGCTGATTTCAGGGGAAGGCAGGGAGACAGCGTGGTGTTAAACGTGAATCCCGAAGATGTGCATGTGTTTTGCGAAGGCAGGAGGGTGTAGAACGGTCAGGTCGCCATGACCTTCAGCATTTCATTCCCTCCCTTCTGAAACTCGTAGGCCACTTTTTCGATGCGGACGTCATACCCTTCCGCCTGGAGACGACCGATGATCCTGTTGAGATGCCGTGACCTCTCTCCCCCTAATTCCAGAAGCGGAAATATCCTCGCCTCAGAAGCGA
>JAOUFP010000256.1 GCA_029858145.1 Nitrospirota bacterium
CAGGGACATGCCACGAAGGCCGGACAATCTTTTCTATCACCCTGAATTGACCTGCAGGGGTATCATTTCCCTCGCTGCCAATGCCAACAGGGAAGGTCTGAACGAATAGCATACTGCCGCCGTTATAAATATTATATAATCTCATTTCGGAAAGATTGATGATAATCCCTTCCCGACTTTCGACATCGGGAAGAATCCATGAGGTCGGGATTGTCACCGAAGCGCCCTGTCCCGGTACAAAAGGATCCAGATCAGGGTTTGCCGCGGTTATCTCGTTATATCCGAGGCCGAATTTTCGAGCGATCTCTATCAGGGATTCATTTTCCTTTACCTTGTACGTCGTGACCGAGCCTATAACCTGACCGCAGCAGTCGTAACGAAAAAATTCTGTTGCGGCTTCACCCGCATTGCAAATCAGAAGCAGAAATGCCGCTATATGCAAAAGATTTTTCATTTAATCAGGCCCTGACAGCAGGCAGTTTAACCAGCCCGGATAGTTCAATTTTATATTGCATTATTATCATTATACCCATTTTGCCGGCGAATCTGACTTTAAACCCAAAGCCGGATTCCCGTGGGTCTCATCCGCTCTCAATTCACCAGATATTTCGTGAGATACACGGCAACCGGCAGGCTGAAGAAAGACAGGACCGTCGTAACAACAATCAGAAAGGCGGCAAGGGAGACATCGAGTTTGAACTTCGCCGCGATCAGGAGCGAGAGGACCATTGTGGGCATGGCCCCTTCTATAAGGCAAGAAGCAAGCGCATCGCCGGTGAGGCCGAGCATCGAAGCTGCCAGAAAAGAGAAAAAAGGGACTATCGCCAGCTTGATGACCACGGCGGGGATGATCGCGTAAGCATGCCTCACCTTCGGAAGGGACAGGGCAAGGCCGATACTGAAGATCATCAAAGGGACAACGAGACTGCCGAGCATATCGAGGGATTTGATAATAGATGACGGCAGAGGCACGCCGGTGATATTCAAAGCCATGCCACCGAATATCCCCCAGACCGGCGGCAGCGAAGCGATCGTTTTTACGGATTCCCTTATTTCGAGCCTCTCGCCTTCGCCGTACCGGGACGCCAGGGCTGCACCGACGAGCCAGAGGAGCGGCGTGGTCGCCAGCAGATCATAGAACAACGCATACTTGGCAGCCTCATTTCCGTAAAGGCCGGTGAGCACCGGCAGCCCGAGATAGGTAACATTTCCGAAGGTGGCCCCAAGCACAAGCACACCCTTTTCAGCGGACTTCAGGTTCATACTTTTTTCCGCAAGGCTGTAAACGCCGACAGACAGGAGAAGGCCCGCAAGCATGGCAAACCACGCGGCCGCAGGGACCAGCACTACTTCGATGTCTATCCGCGAGAGGTACAATGTCTTGATGCAGAGCGCCGGGAGAAAGATATACAGGACAGATACATTGATCGCCAGCCTGAGGTGATCGGCGTCAAGCCCACCCGGCCTGAACCGCCCGAACGCGATACCGATCAGGATAATAATACCGAAAGAAAAGAGGATATTCTGCATGCCTGAGATTATACGTCAAATGTGCCTGACGTTTCCTTTGGCCCCCTGCTTTTCTGATGGAAGTGCTTAAAAGAGTTAAAAGAGGCGAGATAACATTTTTGAGCACTGCCCCAGGAAATCCGGCGCTGCGGAAGCTCCGGGGTGACAGTCGATTTTGACCGAAATTAAACAATTTTATCTTGACACGCATTCGATCAAAGAGTATAAGAAAAATTAGGGAGATGTAAGGGGCAAAGAAGAGAGGGATGTGTTGGCAAACCATCCCTCTCTTCTTTCTGCGAAAAAGCACGGCGACATATTAAAAAACGTAAATTACATGAAATCTGCAAAACCGCTACCCATTTATTATAGCAGCGAGAAAAAACATACTCCACATGATAACAATGTTCCCGGGACGCTGCGCATCCCGGGAACGCCAAAAGAAAAGGGGAGGTATCGGCAATGAAAGATGAGCATTCGAGCATGGAGTTTTTCAGGCAGATGTTCGGCGGTTCCTGGATTACGCAAGGCATCTGGGTTGCTGCTGAACTTGGGATTGCCGACCTGCTCGCCGACGGGTCCCGCACAAGCGATGAATTAGCGAAGAAGACGAACACGAGTAGTGCCGCACTTTATCGCGTGTTGCGTGCGCTGGCCAGTGTAGGCATCTTCGCCGAAGACGAGCAACGTCGATTTTCACTGACACCATTGGCTGAACTGTTGCAGACCGACATACCAGGTTCCCAACGGTCCTTAGCGATCATGATGGGAGGGGAGTTTTATGCCGCCTGGGGTGAACTGTTGCACTCTGTACGGACGGGAGAGCCGGGATTTCAGAAGAGATTCGGGGTGCCGTTCTTTCATTACATGACAGAGAATCCCGAGCGACACGGAGTTTATGACGCCGCCATGACAGGAGTCCATGGAGGAGAGACCGAACCTATGCTGGACGCATATGACTTTTCCGCGTTTCGAACCGTCGTGGATATTGGAGGAGGTAACGGTTTGGTACTGGCAGCCGTTCTCAAGCGGCATCCTGCGGTTCAAGGAATCCTGTTCGACCTGCCTGCGGTTGCGGACCGGGCTCGTTACACCATCTCTGGCATGGGTGTCTCAGACCGCATGCGGATTGAAGGAGGAGATTTCTTTTCCTCCGTCCCGGCCGGTGCAGATGTTTACGTATTGCGACATATCATCCATGATTGGGAGGATCCGGAAGCGGTCGCTATACTCCGCCAATGCCGTGAGGCAGCAGCACCCGGCGGCAGGATACTCGTAGTTGAGACGGTGCTTCCACCCGGCAACGAACCGAGTTTCGGGAAGTGGCTCGACCTTATGATGCTGCTGGTCGCCGGCCGGGAACGCACGAAAGAGGAGTACAGCCGCCTGTTCTCGGCGGCAGGCCTTGAAATGACGCGCGTCATTCCAACGGCTTCTGAGGTGAGCATTATCGAGGGGGTACGGGCAACATAACCCTGCCCTGCCTCGCCCCGCGTCGAACCAGTGGTCGCCCTGGCCACTGAATCAGGGGATGTGCAGGATAAAAAGTTACTGCGCGTGACAACGTAATAGCCGCATGAACTGATCCGTTATACTCATTTCCTTCAGGTATTCTCGGTAATTTCATTTTTGAATACCGAGCGTTAAGGAGGTGAGGTGAATTCGAAACGTTCCCCTTGTACTTGACATGGTAAACTCCCAGATGAGCTTGCTTAGTTCTTCCTGTAACACAGCGTCGTGATGTGATTTGGCAGAGTGAGGATTTGCAGGGCAAATCGTCAAGGATGTTTTTTGAATCAACTCTGGTGATCCTGCCTCTGCCACCTGAAATAATTGATGACAGTTTTTATTCTCTGCGGTACATTTTAAGTAAGGTAGTGCACGGAGGAATCATCCGACAACTAAGAAAGGAGATGCATATGGCAAACATTTACGAACAAAAAGCGATAGATGACTTGAAAGCTGTAGCACCGGAATTTGCGAAACTTACACAGGACTTTCTTTTCGGCGATATTTGGAAACGTCCCGGACTCTCGCAGCGTGACAAAAGCTTAATTACTGTCACATGCCTGGTTGCATTGGATCGTATCGAGCAAGTCGATATTCATCTTAAAAAGGCTTTCGAAAACGGCCTCACGAAGGAAGAACTTGTGGCGGCGATTACGCATATCGCATTTTACGCCGGCTGGCCCCCTGCAGTCTCGGGGTTTACTCACTTGAAAAAAGTAATTGATCAGCAATAAGTCGCCAGGAGCAACTGCGTATTTCTAGAAAATATATTTTGCCCTTAATTTATCATAGTGAAGTGCTTCGTAATACCAGAAAGAGAAATTTCATTCTAACGAGGGCTATTTTTGGAACTCTTCACATCCGGCATTTAAGCACGGATACGGATAAGTCGGTGAATCTCGCATCAATCGCAGACAAGTCAATTTTGCGGGTTCGGAGGTGCTATACGTAACAAAGTTGATTGATTCCTAGAGCCACCAAGGGTCATTATCAATTCTGCTTTTTCAAAGAGAAAGAGGTGTAATCCTCTTATAGTCTTGACTCTTTAAATAACCTTAGCCGAAACAACAAATCAAAATATCACCTGCAAAACCTCATCAATTTCCTTCAGCGCCTTCACGATCCCTGATGCCTCAGACTGTTTCAGGGAAGCGACATTTATACGCGAGAGGATCCTGTACATTGCGTCAAAAGCTCCGTCGACACGGAGGTCGTTGTCCATATGCTCCACAAAAACCTTTTTTATTCTTCTGCTTACATCCGACTCAGCAGCCCTTTTTGAGGCGGCACGCTCCTTAATGCGATCTACAACCTGCCTGAACTCCCTCAGTCTGTTCGCGACAGCCGCCATGGTTTTCCCTGAAAAGTTCAGTCCACTGCGGTAATGGCCGTATATCAGAAAAAACCGTATCTCCTCCATACTGTAGCCTTCCCCTGAAAGCATATCCGTATAGCAGATATTTCCCCTGCTCTTTGACATCTTCTTCCCATCGACGGTGAGGTGATGACAGTGGAGCCAGAACTTCGCCACAGGATACGGACGTACCGATTCGAGTATCGCGAGGGTATAATCATGGTGACGGTAGAGGTTGTCGATCCCTCCGCAGTAGATCGAAAGGGTCTCAGCGAAATATTTCCCTATCATGGCCGGATCCTCTATATTCCACGAAGGCCTTCCCTTGCCTATCCTCGTATCCCAGTAAGTTTTATCGCCCTTTTTATAGCCGTGCCAGAGTATGAAGTCGCCGAGGTTCCATTGAACCCCCGGATAGGTATCTCTGTGGAACCGGACCTTCCGCTCCGGCCACTTCGACATATCGAGG
>JAOUFP010000223.1 GCA_029858145.1 Nitrospirota bacterium
GCGGCCAGCGTAAGACGAATGGGATCACGGCGCAACTCCAGCGTCTCGCGCAGGGTGTAACTGAACAGCCGTTGCAGCTTGCTCAGCACCCGGTGCCGGGCCGGATGCGCGGCGGACGCGGCCTGCGCAGGTGCGGAAGGAGCAATCGCTGCGGTGACAGATGAAGACCCCCGGGTGCTGCGTTCTGCGGCTTCCTCAAGATGGCTGATAAAGGCCTCTTCGAGGGTGCCTGCTCCGCATGTCTCTATGATCGCCCTGGGCGTATCACTCACCAGCACCCGCCCCGCATGCATAAGTGAGATACGGTCACAACGCTCGGCCTCATTCATGAAGTGGGTGGAGATGAATATGGTGACATTGTCTTTGCGCGCCAGATCGATCATGATCTGCCAGAAGCCGTCGCGCGCCACCGGGTCTACACCCGAGGTCGGTTCGTCCAGGATCAGCATCTCCGGTTCATGGATCATCGCGACCGCCAGCGATAGCCGCTGGCGCTGGCCCAGCGGCAGGGTATTCGGCAAGTCGTCCACGACATTGGCCAGTCCGAAACGCTGCGTCATTTTCTGTGTGCGCGGTTCGATAAGCTCTTTCGGCAAGCCGAACAGTCTTGCGTGCAGCTCCAGGTTCTGGCGCACGGTCAGTTCTCCATAGAGCGAGAAGGCCTGGGTCATGTAGCCGACGCGCCGGCGTGTGTTGAGATCATGGGAGTCAACCGGACTGCCGAATAACCACGCCTTCCCTTCGCTGGGGGACAACAGACCGGTGAGCATCTTCATCGTGGTGGTCTTGCCGCAGCCGTTGGAGCCGAGAAACCCGAATATCTCACCTCGCCCGATGCGGAAACTCACATGATCGACGGCCACAAAATCGCCGAACCGCATGGTAAGTTCGCGCGCCTCGATAGCGGTTTCGCCCTCAGGTCCGGCTTCCCGGGGAGAGATAACGACAGGCTGATAGTCTTTGCGCTGCACCGGCGGCAACAGTGCGATGAAGGCCTCTTCCAGGGAGCGGGTCCCGGTGCGGCCAAGAAGCTCCTGCGGAGAGCCGGTGGCAAGGACCTGGCCTGCGTTCATCGCTACCAGCCAGTCGAAGCGCGCTGCCTCCTCCATATAGGCGGTGGCGACCAGAACGCTCATCCAGGGTTGATTGGCGCGGATACGGCCGATCAGTTCCCAGAACTGACGCCGCGACAGCGGGTCGACGCCGGTGGTAGGCTCGTCGAGGATCAGGAGGTCAGGGTCGTGGATCAGTGCGCAACAGAGTCCCAGCTTCTGTTTCATTCCGCCTGAGAGCTTGCCTGCCGGGCGAGTGGCAAAAGGAGACAGGGCTGTGGCCTGCAGCAGTTCGCTGATGCGCTTCTTTCGTTCCCGGCGTCCGTGTCCAAACAAGCGGGCAAAAAAATCCACGTTCTCGAAAACAGAAAGGGTGGGATAGAGATTTTTGCCGAGGCCTTGGGGCATATAGGCCACACGCGGGCAAACAGAGAGGCGGTGGCGTTTGTCAGCCATGCTGCCACCCAGGACTTCGACATGACCGGTCTGGATCGCGCGGGAACCGGCAATTAAAGAAAATAGGCTCGACTTTCCCACTCCATCGGGTCCGATGACGCCGGCCATGCAGCCGGCCGGCACTGCAAGGTCGACGGCATCCAGCGCCAAGGTCTTGCCATAGCGCAAACTGACCTCATGCAGCCGTGCCACGGGTATCGCAGCCGGGGAGGCGCCTGGGGCCTCAGGAGTACTCATTGCGGCAGCTTTACCTGCAGATGAGCAGGCCATGGTTTGCGGGAATCAAGCCGCAGGTAGGCTACCCCCGGCAGTCCGGTTTTGACCTGTGTGCGGTGCTTTCTGAGCAGCTCCACGGGTATCTGCGCCCTGATACGGAACATCAGCTTCTCCCGCTCATTTGCTGTCTCGACGCTTTTGGGGGTGAACTGGGCCACATCGGCGATGAACGACGCTTTCGCAGGAATGACGTACCGGGGAGCAGCATCGAGCACCAGCCGCACTTCGGTGCCGAGCGCGACCCTGCCCGCCGCTGCAGTCGGAAGAAAAAAGGTCATATAGACATCACTCAGGTCTATCAGACTCAGCACCTGTCCGCCGGCGCCGACCACCTCGAAGGGCTGGGCGACTTTAAACTGCACCCGCCCGTCGCGCGGCGCCTTGAGCGCACTGTCGTTTATGTCTGCCTGTATCCGCCTGATCGTCTCTTTCACCGCTTTTTCAGCAGACTGTTCTTCGAGCACTTTGGATCTGGCAGTGGCAACACTCGCTTCTGCGGCCTTGGCCTGGGCCTGTGAGGCAATATATACAGCCTGTGCGCGCTGGACGGCCGCGCGGTCGTCGTCCAGGGCCTGGACCGCGATCATGCCCCTGGAGGCCAGGATCTCGGAGCGCTCAAGGTGTTTTTTCGCAACATCAAGCTCGGCCTCACGCTGAACCACAACCGCAAGTGCGGCCTTTTCTTCGGCCACGCGTTGCGCCAGCTGGCTTTGAGCGTTTCCGACGGAATTCTGTACCCGCTGCAAATTCGCCTCGGCCTCTCTGCGTTGCGCATCAAGGACCTCGGTGTCCATTAAGGCCACAACCTGCCCGGCAGTTACAAAGTCGCCTTCCTTCACCAAAATATCCTTTATACGGCCGGGCATCCTGGCAGCGACGTGAATTTCTACAGCCTCGAGGCGGCCGTTGCCGCTGATGAGATTATCGTCTTTTCTGCTGGCGTCGTATTTTTGCCAGGCGCCTGAGGCGAAAACGGCGATAACCAGTGCCCCTGCGGTTCTGGCAAACCATTTCTTCTGCTGTGCCGTCATAGTCCTTCCCACAGTAATTTCATGAGCCATGTCTTGATTCGGCGTGAGAGTTCTGCGCAAAAAGGGGATAGCTCAATATATTAAACAAATAGCATATAAACCCTATTGTTACAACTGTTTTTTGCGCCGCAGCTTGAGAAATTGCATCCGCAATATCGCCACCAAAAGGCAGCCAATATTCTGCTAAAAAAAGCGGTAAACAAAGGACTGAAAGAAGATACTTCAAGGATGCCGACTAAATTCTTTTAAATCCAAAAGGCGGACACTTTTAAAGAAGTTTCTGGAGAAGCGTTTCTTTCTCCGGTTACATATGTTCCTGATCCTTGCAGGGACCTTCCCGGCAGGCCTGATCACAATCAGGTCACTTCTGATTGTGGATGTCAGATACATGCCGGTACGCTGTCCCCTGGCAGTGATTGCGGCATATTTTGCATTCTTTGGGTATGTCGGGTTATGGCTTGTTTATATCGACCGAAGCCGGAAAGACCGGGATTCATTCCTTGACATCGAACCCCTGAGCAGCATAGACACCCCGGCAGATTGTATGCCGCATCCCCTGACCGGGCCTTTCGCAGGCGGTGGCGGCGACTTCAGCTGAATGGTTAAATCGTGGCTTTCACAAATAAGAGGGCCGCTTTACGAAATAAAGCGGCCCTGTACGGATGCAGCTATTTCTGTGATAACGTTATGAATACCGATATGCCTTTCCTGTAGATGAGCAGCAACACATCTTCATCCTTTGTGATCCTGGAAACGATCTCCTCATAGCTCTTGGTATCAACAGTTTTTTTCCTGTTGACTTCCTGAATTACGTCACCAGGTGCGAGAACTCCCGCTGCCGGGCTTTCTTCTGATACATCTGTGACAACCACCCCTTTAATCCGGCCTGGTATTTTCAGTTTCTTTTCGATTTCAGGCGTCAGATCCTGGACAGTAACTCCCTTCATTACGTTTTCATAGACGGCGGCAGAAACGACTTCCCCCTGCTCTTCGACCGGAAGCTCGCCGACAGTGACCTTAAGTGAGAGAGGCTGGTTGTTTCTGATAATTTTCACCTCATGCTCCCCTCCAGGCGAAGTGTTTGCGACCATATTGCGCAGGGCGTTCGGTTCTTCAATCTTTCTGCCGTCATATTCTATTATCACATCGCCCCTCTTCATCCCTGCTTTTTCAGCCGGGCTGTTTTCAACCACGTCACCGACGAGAGCGCCGATGTCTTCTTTCAGGCTGAACTGCTTTGCCAGTTCGGGCGTTATCGGCTGGATTGAAACACCAAGCCAGCCCCTGACAACCTTGCCTTTCTTAATCAGGCTGGCCATGACGGATTTGACCATGTTGCTGGGAATGGCAAACCCTATGCCCTGATACCCACCGGTGGTGCTGTAGATAGCCGTATTGATTCCGACGAGTTCGCCTTTCACATTCACGAGTGCCCCTCCGGAGTTGCCGGGGTTTATCGCGGCATCAGTCTGGATGAAATCCTCATAGTCGGCAATCCCGACGTTTGCTCTCCCCATGGCGCTTACGATGCCCATCGTTACGGTCTGGTTCAGCCCGTACGGGTTTCCCACCGCGAGTACAACTTCGCCTACCTCAAGCTGGTCGGAATTTCCCCATGATACCGTGGGGAGTCCGTTGGCTTCTATCTTTACGATTGAAAGTTCGGTTTTCGGATCCGAGCCGATCACCTTTCCGGTATATTCCTTTCTGTCGGAAAGAAGCACCTTTATCTCTTCAGCATCTTTGACAACATGGTAGTTTGTTATGATATAACCGTCAGAAGAGACAATTACCCCTGAGCCGAGTCCGACTGATTTCTGCTCTTTCTGCTGTTTCGGGTGTCTGAAGTTGTCACCAAAAAACCTCCTGAAAAAGGGATCATCAAAAGGGTCCATGCCGCCGCTGATCTTTATTGTTCTCGATGTCGAGATATTCACAATGGCCGGCTTCACTGCAGCGGTCACCTCTGCCATTGCCCTGCCCGTTTTCGTCAAAAAGTCGATGGATTCCTGGGATATGTTAGCGCTCTGCGCGTGGGTAGCAGGCAGGAACTGGGAAGAAATCACCAGTCCCAGGATGAGCCCGATTATGACAAGCAAGGCAGGTTTGAAAACAACTTTTTTTCTCGGTAACATTTAATCCTCCTGTAGGTTCTGATTTTGATGACGAGTTTATTTTTAATCATAGTACAATTTCCTAATTTCTTAAACACACCACCTGCTTATTAAGTTTCATCAGTGAAAGGGACAGCAGGTTTCCGAAATGGAAAAGTTCAGATACATATGCGGCATTAAGGAGTAATGGACCTTATGCACGGGCATACGCGACATTTGGCAGGATACGGGGCTGCAGGAGGTATCAGAAGATGCTTTCAAGCCTCAGGAAATTTGGCATGGATGAAGTTGCCCGTCAGCGGTTGCGGATCATGGAGTTTCATGATAGGTACGGGGAGAAGGCCGCAAAGGAAGTCTTTGGAGCAGACAGGAAAGTGATCAGCCGGTGGAGGCAGAAGCTCAATCGGCATGAGGGCGCCCTTGAAGGGCTGGTGCCTGAGTCCACGAGACCCAGGCGGACAAGGACGATGACCGTA
>JAOUFP010000224.1 GCA_029858145.1 Nitrospirota bacterium
ATCCTATGCGCTCCCTCGGCGTGTCAGGGATCTGGGAAATCTTTATCCCCGGTATTGCCGAAGGAGAGGTCTACAAATTTTATATAAAGTCCAGAGTCAACGACTATGAGGCTGAAAAATCTGATCCCTATGGATTTTATTTTGAATTCAGGCCAAAGAGCGCGTCGATTGTGTACGATATCAACAACTATAGCTGGGATGATGACGCGTGGATGGAAAAAAGGCCTCACACCAGCTGGCATGAGTCGCCGATATCAGTATATGAAGTTCATCTCGGATCCTGGATGCGGGTGCCGGAGGAAGGCAACAGATTTCTCACTTACAGGGAACTCGCTGACACGCTGATAGAGTACGTAAAGCAGATGGGCTATACGCATATCGAACTCCTTCCGGTGTGCGAACATCCCCTTGATGCCTCCTGGGGCTATCAGACAATCGGGTATTTTGCGCCCACCAGCAGGCACGGCTCCCCTGAGGACTTTATGTATTTTGTGGACACCTGCCACCAGAATGGCATAGGAGTGATCCTCGATTGGGCCCCTGCGCATTTTCCAAAGGACGGTCACGGCCTCGGATTCTTTGACGGGACTGCCCTGTACGAGCACATGGACCCTCGCAAAGGGGAGCACAGGGACTGGGGGACACTGATTTTTAACTACGGCAGGAACGAAGTCAGGAACTTTCTCATATCCAACGCGCTCTTCTGGCTCGAAAAATATCATATCGACGGCTTGAGGGTAGATGCCGTGGCATCAATGCTGTACCTTGATTATTCCCGGAAAGAAGGAGAGTGGGTTCCAAATCAGTACGGCGGGCGAGAAAATCTTGAGGCTATCGATTTCATAAAAAAATTCAACGAGATCACCCATCAGTACTTCCCGGGGATACTGACTATCGCGGAGGAGTCTACGGCATGGCCCAGCGTCTCGAGACCTGTCTACCTTGGAGGACTCGGCTTCGATTTTAAATGGAACATGGGCTGGATGAATGACATGCTCGAGTACGTATCCAAGGAACCCGTACACCGGAAATATCACCAGAATAATCTCACCTTCGGACTCTTGTACGCGTTTACCGAGAACTTTATGCTTGTGCTCTCGCACGATGAAGTCGTTCATGGAAAAAGGTCCATGCTGGACAAAATGCCCGGGGACATGTGGCAGAAGTTCGCCAACCTGAGGCTCTTTTACGGCTATATGTTCGGCCACCCCGGGAAAAAACTGCTGTTCATGGGGGGAGAGTTCGGTCAGTGGATTGAGTGGAATCATGAGCAGAGCCTCGACTGGCATCTGGCACAGTACAGGCCGCACAACCGGCTGCAGAAATACGTTCGTGACCTGAACCGGCTCTATACTTCCGATCCGGTGTTCTTCGAAGTGGATTTTGACTATCACGGTTTTGAATGGGTCGATTTCCATGATGCCGACAACAGCATTATTTCCTTCATCAGATACTCACAGGAAAAGAAGGACCATCTTGTTGTAGTGTGCAACTTTACTCCTGTGCCGAGGTTTGCATACAGGGTGGGTGTGCCTGAAAAATGTTATTACAGGGAGATCCTTAACAGCGATTCGCGCGAGTACTGGGGAAGCAATCTCGGCAACGCGGGCGGAGTGCATGCCGACTACATACCGTGGCATGGGAAGCCATTTTCCATGAATATTGTAATCCCGCCGCTCGCGGTCCTCTACTTTAAGCCGTCCAGGTAAAGAGGAGCGGGTTTCCCGTTATTGAGGGGAAACCCGCTCCTCTTTGTATGATCATGATATTTTTTCTTTCAGCCTTTTCGCATAGTCTGATGCATGCTCCCGAACGTCGTCTGCCGCGTCGAGTATCTGCCTCCTGGTCTTCTTGCCTGACTGAGGGGCGAGCAGCAAAGCAACACCGGCTCCTACTATGCCGCCGATCAGGAAGGAAATAAGAACAGTTCCGGTCTTGTTGTCGTCTTCATGAAACATGTGAGCCTCCTTTCGTATCTGTTAAAAGGCTAGCATGCAGACGGGCAAACGTCAAGGGCGGAATAGTGCAGATTCCACGGGATTCAAAGCGCTTTCAAAGAGATTTGAGAATCTGTTATATTTCAGTATATTGAATTTCTTCAAAAGAAGGAAGGGTTAATGGGAATATTAGATTGCATTGGAAATACGCCGCTTGTTGCCCTGGAGGAGATCAATCCATTTCCGCACGTTCGGATCCTTGTAAAACTCGAGGGTAGTAACCCCGGGGGCTCGGTAAAGGACAGGATAGCCTATTACATGATCAAAGATGCGGAGGAGGCAGGCGTTGTCAAAAAAGGCGATACGATACTTGAGGCGACTTCGGGAAATACAGGGATCGGGCTGGCTATGGTCGGTGCCGCAAAGGGATACAAGGTGAAGCTGGTGATGCCGGAGTGCGTGAGTCTTGAGCGGAGAAAGATCCTCGAGGCCTTTGGCGCGGAACTTGTGCTCAGTCCCGGCCAGGAGGGAACAGATGGTGCGATCAAACTCGCTCACAGGATTCTGGAAGAGTCATCAAACGGATATTTTATGCCGAACCAGTTTGACAACCCTTCCAATATCAGGGCGCACTACGAAACAACAGGGCGCGAGATTATTCAGCAGACAGGCGGCGATATCGATGTCTTTGTTGCCGGTATGGGTACCACAGGCACATTGATGGGCGCAGGCAGAAGGTTGAAGGAGTTCAATTCCCGCATACATGTTGTCGGCGTGGAACCTTTGCTCGGTCACAGGGTGCAGGGGCTTAAGAATATGAAAGAATCGATCGTGCCGAAGATATTTGATTCATCGTTTCCTGATGAAAAGGTGAATGTGTGTGACGACGATGCTTTTGATACCACCAGAAAGCTCGCGCTGCAGGAAGGCATTTTTGCGGGGATGAGTAGCGGCGCCGCTGTGGCAGGCGCACTCAGGATGGCGCAGAAGATTCAGAAAGGGACGATTGTCGTAATCCTTCCCGACAGGGGTGACAGATACCTCAGTACAGCGCTTTTTACTTCCGTCTGCGGCAAATGCCCGCCCTGAAAGCAGATTACTGCCGGTTTATATGCAGATGGACCTTTTTATCTTCTGAGGGGATGAGGCATGAAAGCACCATGCTTGCGATGCTGATGAGGAGGGACCCGAAAAACGCTGCCTTGAAATTCTCCACATGGAACCCCAGTTGGAACGTATCCGAAAACCAGGATGTCAGACTGAGCATCATCGCATTGATAATAAACGTAAAAAGACCTAATGAGAATATCAGCAGCGGGAGTGCGAAAAGATTAATAAAAGGGCGTATAAAGGTGTTTATGAGTCCGAATATCAATCCCACAACGAGTATGCCCCACCACTCACCGGAATAAACGATGCCCGGAACAAGCTTTATGGCGATCATAATCGCAATGGTGTTTATAAGCCACTTAACGAAATATTTTTCCATTTCCCCGTCTATATTTGGAGATTACTATTTTATAGTTCACCGCAGAGCCGCAAAGGACACAGATGAGGAATTAAATAACCCTCAGCGGCCTTTGCGGCTCTGCGGTGATTTTTACCTGTTTTCTTTTCAGAAAAGCCGAACGCCACAGCTCAAAACCCGTACTCTTTCCATCTGGAATCAACGAGTTTTTTTATCTCCTCTGACATGAATAATTCATCAGGCCATTCCCTTGTCATCCCCTCTTCTTTTGTCTTCCGGGTTGCGTCTATGCCCATTTTGGAGCCGTATCTCGGCCAGTTTGCCGCATGATCGAGATCATCGAGGGGGCCGTCTGCAAATACGGTATCGCGCTTCCAGTCGACGTTGTTCAGAACTCTCCACGCGGTGTAGGAAAGATTCTGCACGTCCACATCGTCATCTACGACAATGAGCAGTTTTGCGAACATCATCTGTCCCTTGCCCCAGAGGCCATGGATGATCTTTTTTGCGTGGCCCGGATAACTTTTTTTGATCGATATAAGGGCGAAATTATGGAAAACCCCTTCCATCGGGAGGTTGATATCCCTGATTTCAGGGAAATCGAGACGGATGAGCGGAAGGAATATGCGCTCCGTGGCCTTTCCCATATAGCAATCTTCCATGGGAGGTTTGCCGACAATCGTGGCAGGGTATATCATATCCTTTCGGTGTGTGACGCAGGTTGCATGAAAGACCGGATAATAATCTGCCGCGGAGTAAAAGCCGGTATGATCTCCAAAAGGCCCTTCTATCCTCATCTCGCCGGGCTCAAGATATCCCTCGATGACGAGTTCGCTGTTGGCCGGAACCTCGATATCAGAGGTGATGCACTTTACCATCTCGACAGGTTCCCTGCGTAAAAAGCCCGCGAAAAGCATCTCGTCAATCGACTCGGGAAGAGGCGCGCTTGAGGAGTATATAACAGCGGGATCGCCTCCGACAGCTATGGCAGCAGGCATTCTCCCGCCCATTTGTTTGTATTTATCGTAGTGCCGGGCACCGTCCTTGTGTATGTGCCAGTGCATTCCGGTGGTGGTTTTATCGTATATATGGATCCTGTACATGCCGCAGTTGGGGCGGCCCGTTTCCGGATCTTTCGTGAAGACCATCGGAAAGGTGATGAATCTCCCTTCATCCGCAGGCTGTCCGTCGCCGGGCCAGCATTTGATGATCGGAAACTTGCTGAGGTCAGGGTTGTCTTTTTCGATAACCTCCTGGCAAGGCGCGCTTTTTACCCTTTTGGGCAGGTATTTCGAGAGTTCAAAAAGCTTTGGAAGCAATGAAAGCTTTTCCATTAATGTCTTGGGAGGCGCCTGGTTCAGCAATTCCTCAATCCGGCCTGCGACATCATCGAGGATCTTCACTTCGAGCGCAAGGGTCATTCTTTCAAATGATCCGAAGATATTTGTAACGACAGGGTATGGAGATCCTTTTACCTTTTCAAAGTACAGAGCTTTCCCGCCGTCAGGAGATTTGCACATTCGGTCGGTAATCTCGGAAATTTCGAGTATCGGGTCGACTTCAGCCGAAATGCGGTGAAGAAGTCCCTTGTTTTCAAGTATCTTGATAAATGCTCTTAAATCTTTATATGCCATTTGTATCCTCCGAAGTATAAAGTATATAATACCATAACGAACTGAATTACAAAAAACAGTATAAAATAACAGCATGCAGGTAAACATTAAACTAAATTATGCTTGACAAGGATCTATCTCCTTAATATAATTAAAAAAATTCATAGGGGAGACTGAAAAATGACAAAAGCTGATCTTGTTGATTCAATTTTTGAAAAGGTTGGTCTGTCTAAAAAAGAGGCGCAGGACATCATCGAGATACTGTTTGATACCATGAAACAGACCTTTGCAGAAGGTGAATCAGTAAAAATATCAGGCTTCGGGACCTTCCATGTGAGGAAAAAAATGGCCAGGAGGGGGCGTAATCCCAAAACCGGGGAT
>JAOUFP010000225.1 GCA_029858145.1 Nitrospirota bacterium
GATGTCCGCCTGTGCAAGCGCGGGCGCGTCATTGATCCCGTCACCCACCATGGCCACGACCTTCCCTGCTTCCTGCAATTTCTTCACCTCACTGGCCTTCTCCTCAGGCAGCACCTCGGCAAGCACCCTGTCGATGCCAGCCAGCCGTCCGATCGCCTCACCGGTCCGCTTGTTGTCTCCGGTTATCATGACCACCTCAATTCCCAGATTGCGGAGAGCCATCACCGCGTTGACAGAATCATCCTTCAGCGTATCGGCGACAGCTATAATGCCCGCTATCTTATTGTCGACGATCACGAACATGGGCGTTTTCCCCTGCTCTGAAAGCGCCCCGGCCTTCTGCTTCAAATCACCGATCTCAACATCCTCATCCTTCATGAGCTTCTCATTGCCCAGCATCACCTGTTTCCCGTCAACCGTTGCCTTGATGCCGTGACCCGGAACTGCTCTGAACTGTTCCGGTGACGCGATCTCTATCCCTGCATCCTTTGCCTTCTTGATTATGGATTCGCCGAGAGGATGCTCGGAGCCCTTCTCCGCCGCGGAGGCGTAAAAAAGCACTTCCTTCTCCGTCATACCGGACGGGACAATATCGGTGACCTCAGGCATCCCCTTTGTCAGCGTCCCGGTCTTGTCAAAGACTACGGTACCCACCTGATGTGCCCTTTCAAGTGCCTCGCCGCTTCGTATCAGGATCCCGTTTTCAGCGCCCTTCCCTGTCCCGACCATGATCGAAGTCGGCGTCGCAAGCCCGAGGGCACAGGGACAGGCGATGATGAGCACCGCGATAAAATTCAGGATCGCATAGGTGAACGCGGGAGACGGCCCAAAGAAATACCATATCAGGAAGGTCACCGACGCGATGCCGATAACCACGGGCACAAAATAGGAAGCGATAATATCCGCCATGCGCGCGATCGGCGGCTTGGAGCCCTGCGCGGACTGGACCATCTCTATGATATGGGAAAGCATCGTATCCCTTCCCACTTTCGTGGCCTCGAACCTGAAGGAGCCTGTCTTGTTAATCGTCGCGCCTATTACCGCGGCCCCCGCGCTCTTTTCCACGGGCATCGATTCTCCTGTTACCATCGATTCATCCACAGAGGAATATCCTTCGAGGATCACACCATCCACCGGTATCTTTTCCCCGGGTCTGACGATGATGGCGTCGCCGATTTCGACATGCTCTACCGGGACATCCATCTCCTTACCGTCCCTGATGACCCTCGCGGTCTTCGCCTGAAGCCCGATTAGCTTTTTGATCGCCTCTGATGTCTGACCCTTTGCCCTCGCCTCAAAGAGCCTGCCGAGCAGAATAAGCACGATGATCGTTGCCGAGGTATCAAAATAAACATGGGCCTCATATCCCTTTATCTCGAAAACAGACGGAAAAAAGGTCGCGACAATGCTGTAGAGATATGCGGCCGAAGTCCCGACCGCTATCAGCGTATTCATATTCGTAGTTTTATGGCGCGCGGCAGCGATGGCCCCTGTATAGAACTGTTGTCCGATCCAGAACTGCACAGGTGTCGCAAGGATCAACTGCAGGAGAAAGATCGTCTGCTGCGGCAACTCAATCAGCCTGGAAAGGCCCATGGAGTTCCACTGCATAAGGACAAAGATCGGAACCGTCAAAACCGCGCCGGTTATGACCTTCTTCTTTAAATTCCGGTACCCGGCCTCTCTTTCTCTCTGCTCCTTTTCGACGATATCCTCACCCTTCTCTGTTTCAACAAGTTCATAGCCGGCATCCTTGATCGCATTTCTGAAATCTCTGATCCCGACCTGTGAAGGGAAATAATCGACCGTTGCCTTTTCGGTGGCAAAATTCACAGAGGCAGATACTACCCCGTGAAGCGCACTCAAAGCCTCCTGCACATTCGCCACACAGGAAGCGCAGGACATCCCTTTGACCGGAAGTATTGTCCTCGAAATTGATACGCCGTATCCCTGTTCTTTAATAGTATTGATAAAGTCATCCACCGACACGACCGCTTTGTCATAAAAGATCGTCGCCTTTTCAGCCGCTAAATTAACCGACGCGCTGTTCACACCGGCAAGGCCCGAGAGGCTCTCCTGGATATGGGCAGCGCAGGACGCGCACGACATGCCGGTGACCGGCAGGTCCACGCGGCTTCCCGTCTGATAGACTACTTCAGGCATTTTTACCTTTTGCATACGGCTCCAACAGTTTTTCTATCTCCTCCCTGTTGTCCCTGAAACCCAGAAACATTCGCTCCCCTATTACGATCGTCGGGGTAGCCAGCCTTCCATATTTGGACGCGAGTTCTTCTCTTGCGGACTTGTCATCCGCAACATTCTTATTGATAAACTCTATGCCTTTTGCCGAAAGAAAATCTTTCAGTGCGCTGCAGTCATGTCATTGGGGAGCGGTATAAACAATAATTTTTTCCATAGCATTCCTCAATTATATAATTACGAATATACTTAATTATATCACTGACAATATGAATTAAAAGTGAATATCGGCTTCCGGAAAAAGAACATTTAACCGCAGAGACGCGGAGAGAGCGGAAAACAAAGGAGAAAGTCGAAAAGTTCAGATTAACACGCAAACTGATATTGACTCCACCACGGGACTGGCATGTGCTCAGATAATGCTTTCATCGCAGCACCTTTGTAAGACATCTGATATCTGAAGAAAATTCACTCTTTCAGATAAACAGGCTGATTTCAGCAGCAGCCAAATTCTGCATTATCTTTACAGTTGCATACTCACTCTGACAAAGAAAGACGAATGTGCTGAAAAAAGTCCATAATCTGAGGCCCCGCAAAACCTATATATTATCCGACCAGCCATTTTCAGGAAATCATTGTAAGGCCGCTTCTGCGTTTACGTGAATCACAATTGATATTTGCCGAATTTATGGACTACTTCAGTATGTTCGCCCTTCTCCCAATGCAACGTCAGGGTTATGAAAGGTTTTTATGCGTATAAGCCTGTCGTGAATGAAATGAGAACTGTTTGTCAGGTTCAAAAGGAGCTGAAAGAATGCGAAAGGCTGATCAGGAAATCAATTTCCCCTGATTGCTTCCTTTTTCGTCTGGCATGCGAAATGCTTCAAATTGCCGTCATAATCACCTACGGTAAGCTCTATAAAACCCGGTTCTTCATATGCCGCGGGACAACTGTGATTGCTGACCTGCACGCCCTGGAGAGCTTCATCCAGGGAAAAAGCAGAAACCTCGGAGTGCTTCGCATCAGCGGTATATATGATTATCCTGCCGTCCTGCTGACCGACAAAAAGATAGGTTTTTTCATGGTTACCTAAAATTGAAGGAGAAGCAAACCTGCCGACTTTGACTGAATCAAAGATTTTATCTATAGTCTTCCAGTCAGGGTTTCCGTCACTTCCCGTCTCATACCGGAACCCTTTGACATACCCGTCGCAATCTCCCACGATCAGTTCCCACCTTCCGTCACCGTCAATATCAAAGACAGAGGGCGCCGCGTGCAGAAGTTTGGGAATACCCCTGAAAAAATTTTTCTTCTCGGACCAGGCTGGCTTGTCCGGACTTCCGGCATTCGTAAAGGCCTTCATTATTCCGTCCTGCTGTCCGGTAATAAGGAGCAGCCTGCCACTCCATTCCGTCAATATCCCTCTCGAAAAACTCGAAAGCTTTATGCCCTTAAAGAAGTCCGGCTTCTCGACCCACGGCAGGGCCTTTGAAGATGGTTCGAACATGTAAAGCCTTATCTCGCCATCTTTATTCCCGACGACCATAAACGAACTGCCGTTCACTTTTGTAATGACAGGCGCGGAAGCCGGGCCCGCGAGGATCCTCCCCCTGAAAAATTCATCTGAGCTTTTCCAGTCACGGTAATCTCCTGCCGAATTCCTGAAATAGGTGAGCTGTCCGTTACCGTCAGAAATCACCATATCCATTATTCCCTCCCGCCCGTTTTTGATAAACGTCGGTGCGGCAAAACTGCTGAATGAAATAGGCAGCGTGCGTTTCTGCCATGACGAACTGCTGTCGCAGCCCCTCTCAAGAACATAAACCTTTCCCATGCTGTTGCCGGCAATGACAACAATCTTGTTCTGGTACGACGTTATTGCCGGCACGACATACATCCCGAGATCTATCCCTTTGAAATAACCGGCATCTTTCACAAAAGCGATGCCCTTCTCTTTGCTTCTCGCGCGGTATAAAAAAAGGTTCCCCGTTGAGTTGCCGACAATAAGATCAGCCTTTCCGTCATTGTCGACATCAAACAGTGCCGGCGTAGCATCGTCGCCCGTGTCGATATCAGTGATATCCACCGTCTTCCATACAGGCCTGCCGGCTGATCCGTAATTCTTATAAAAAAAGACTTTCCCGGAATTCTGTGAAAACCCTCCTGTCCCGACCAGTATCTCCGGTCGTCCGTCACCGTCGATATCTCCCGCAGCAGGCGCTGAAAATGCTCCGACTTTAATGCCGTCGAAATAATTCTCTTCGAGTTTCCAGTGCGGAACATCGTGCGAGCCGGTATTACGGTAGAGACGCAGATATCCGTCCTTGCTACCGGCTATCATTTCCGCCTTTCCGTCTCCGTCAATATCATGGAAAACAACTCTTATGAAGGGCAAGACATCGATTCCGCTGGAGTTGAAAAACTCTTCTGTTTTATCCTCGCATCGCAGGTAGGATTTGTACTTTACTGCCGGAGGCAATGTTACAACCGGCGGGGGTACGACCGGCTGAGGTTTCTCGACAATGACCGGCGGAACCACAGTCGGCCGAACGACCTCTTTCTGCGGGGCACAGGAGAAAGCCGCAAAAACCAGGATAAGCAATCCGATTCTTTTCATAATCGGAAGATACGGATTATCATGAAGGTTCTTCATGTCTGACACTCATAGTATATGCAAACAGAAGGGATATCTGTGACTATAATCACAAAGAGAGTTTTTTTAGCAGAAAATCTCCGGCCGACAGAGCGGACGGAGATTTTCTGCTTACCTTAAAGACTTTATTTTACTATTACTTCAAAGTGAACACGCCTGTTGGCCTTTGCTTCCTTTGATTCCTTGTTTTTCGGAGTCGGTATCTCAGACATAGCAAGTCTGGTCTCGCCGTAGCTGATTGTCGACATTCTTGCCTCGTCGATACCCTGATTTGCAAGATACTCCTTCACTGCATTTGCCCTTCTTTCACTAAGCGCCATATTGTAATCTTCAGTGCCATGCGCGCAGGTATGTCCCTCGATCTGAACGTTGACACCCGGATTATCTTTCAATATCTGAATATTTTTGTTCAGAATATCCTTTGCAACGTTCGTAAGGGTAGCCTTATCAAAATCAAAATGTATATCCTCCAGAATTACCTTGACCGGTTCCGGCGCAGGTGGCGGCGGAGGTGGCGGTG
>JAOUFP010000226.1 GCA_029858145.1 Nitrospirota bacterium
AATCGAAGCCCCGGTAAACGGCGGCCGTAACTATAACGGTCCTAAGGTAGCGAAATTCCTTGTCGGGTAAGTTCCGACCTGCACGAATGGCGTAACGATCTGGGCGCTGTCTCGGCGAGGGGCTCGGCGAACTTGAGATACCGGTGAAGACGCCGGTTACCTGCAACTAGACGGAAAGACCCTGTGCACCTTTACTATAGCTTGACAGTGAGTTTTGGTGATACATGTGTAGGATAGGTGGGAGGCTATGAGACGGAGACGCTAGTTTTCGTGGAGCCGACCTTGAAATACCACCCTTGTCTTACTGGGACTCTAACCTGTTCCCGTAATCCGGGAAGGGGACACTGTCTGGTGGGTAGTTTGACTGGGGCGGTCGCCTCCCAAAGAGTAACGGAGGCGTCCAAAGGTTCCCTCAGGCTGGACGGAAACCAGCCTTTGAGTGCAAAGGCATAAGGGAGCTTGACTGTGAGACAAACAAGTCGAGCAGGTGGGAAACCAGGGCTTAGTGATCCGGTGGCACTGAATGGAAGGGCCATCGCTCAACGGATAAAAGGTACGCCGGGGATAACAGGCTTATCGCGTCCAAGAGTTCACATCGACGACGCGGTTTGGCACCTCGATGTCGACTCATCGCATCCTGGGGCTGAAGTAGGTCCCAAGGGTTCGGCTGTTCGCCGATTAAAGCGGTACGAGAGTTGGGTTCAGAACGTCGTGAGACAGTTCGGTCCCTATCTGTTGCAGGCGCAGGAGATTTGAGGGGATCTGTCCTTAGTACGAGAGGACCGGGATGGACGGACCTCTAGTGTTCCGGTTGTCATGCCAATGGCAATGCCGGGTAGCTATGTCCGGAAGGGATAACCGCTGAAGGCATCTAAGCGGGAAGCCTACCCCAAGATAAGATCTCCCGGGGAGCAATCCCCCTGAAGGCCCGTGGTAGACTACCACGTTGATAGGCTGGAGGTGTAAGTGCAGTAATGTATTCAGCTGACCAGTACTAATAGGCCGTGCGGCTTGACCCTTACTTTTTTTCCTCCTGTTGTCAAAAACTTGTTGCAAAAGTTAAGGCAATAATGTTAACATTATCGATCGGAAATTAAGGTTTCCGGTGGCTTTGCCGGAGGGGCAACACCCGTTCCCATCCCGAACACGGAAGTTAAGCTCTCCATGGCCGATGATACTTGGATCGTGAGGTCCTGGGAAAGTAGGTAGCCGCCGGATTAAAATAGAAAGGCTCGGTGAATAACCGGGCCTTTTTTTTTCGAATTTTACGGCGGATGGAACTGAAGGCTTGCCGGAGAGCATGGAAATCAGCGGCTGCAAATTTCCAATGAACTCAGGTAAAAGCAAAATGGTTGTATTTTTCCGATTCTTGTATTACTCTTTTTACAAGAGTAAAAAATATTTTTATCAAGAACTGATCCGTCACCTATGTATAAAGATTACTTTGGACTAAAAGAACTGCCTTTTTCCATCGCCCCTGACCCTCATTATCTCTACATGAGTGATACGCACAGGGAAGCTTTGGCCCATCTGCTCTATGGCATCAACAGTGACAACGGGTTTGTTTTGCTGACCGGGGACGTGGGAACCGGGAAAACAACTGTCTGCCGCTGCCTGCTGGAACAATTGCCGGAAAACTCCAATATCGCATTTATAATCAATCCCAAATTGTCAGTAAAAGAGCTTCTGGCAACAATCTGTGATGAGCTGGGCATACAGTATCCGGAGGGAAATATCAGCAACAAGGTCTTCATAGACAACATTAATCATTATCTCCTTGAGGCCAACGCAAAAGGCAGGCGGACGGTACTCATACTCGAAGAAGCGCAGAACCTCAGTCCTTACGTGCTGGAGCAGATTCGCCTGCTGACCAATCTGGAGACAAATCAGCGAAAACTGCTGCAGATAATCATGATCGGTCAGCCGGAACTCAGTGAGATGTTGTCGCGGCCTGAACTGCGGCAGCTGAAGCAGCGGATTACCGCCAGGTATCATCTGGGCCCGCTGACAAGACAGGAGGTGGCTTCCTATGTGGGCTATCGTCTTTCGAAAGCCGGAGGAGAAAGGACGATATTTCCCTCTTCGACGCTTGACAGGCTTTTTCGTCTGAGCAAGGGCATTCCGAGGATGATCAACCTCCTGTGCGACCGCGCCCTGCTCGGGACGTATGTGCAGGGAAGGGACATGGTGGATGCTGCGACGATGAACAGGGCGGCGGGAGAGGTGTTCGGAGAGACGGTGAAATCCGAGAAACGGAAGACCGGCTGGGCGCTCGCCGTACTGATTATCATTGCCGGGCTGGTTGCCGGGGCTTCGGCATATTATAACTTCAGAGCAAAGACGGAAGAGATAAAACCGACGGCATCTTTGACGCTGAATTCCCCGCAGCTCCCTGCCGGTCTACCTTTCGAGAACAGTGAGGGGTTCGCGTATAGCGCGCTCTTCAGAAAATGGGGCATTACCAAACAGTATCAGGAAGATATTCCTCCCTGCCAGCAGGCTGCATCCTTTGGTTTGGAATGCCTGAAGGGTATTGACAATCTCAATAATCTTATCAAACTGAACAGGCCCGCTGTTCTGAAACTCCATGATGATCAGGGGAGGGAGTTTTATGTTGCATTGACTGAACTCAGGCAGGAACAAGCGACAGTTGAGTCAGGGCATGAAACGAGGACAGTCGACGTGAAGGAAATCGAGAAGAGGTGGCGTGGCGATTATGTCCTGCTGTGGGAAGTGCCGCCAGGGTATCGGGGAGACATTTTCCCGGGCAGCAGAGGGGTTGCGATAGACTGGCTTGATCTGCAACTGGCAGCTATCCAGGGGAGAAAGGCGAGTGTAAAGAAAAAGTCTCTTTACGATCCCAATCTTGTCGGGCAGGTGAAGAATTATCAGCTCAGCGAGGGATTGATGCCGGATGGAACTGTAGGTCCCCTGACTGTCATCCACCTCAATAACGCAGCCGGGAGCAGGGCGCCAAAACTTCTGCAGAAGCAGGGAGAATCATAAAGATGTCATATATCCTTGACGCCTTGAAAAAATCGGCGAAAGATCGTCAGCGCGGTAATCTTCCGGACATGTTGACGGTGCAGGATATTGTCGTCGAAAGGCCCAAAAAGCGGTTGGTTTGGCCTTTTCTTCTTGCTGTGGTGCTGCTGATGAATGCAGGTGCCCTTGTCTGGTGGTTGGCTTTTTCACAAACGGAAAAGGCGGCGGAAAATCCGACTGGCAACGCATCCTTTTCGTCTGATGTAAACAAGGCAGCAGAAGAAGCCGCTGGCAGCGCTCATCTGTCCTCTGAGTTCTCACCGCCGGCCACAACTGAACTGAAACCTGCCGGGAGTGCTCCTGCGCCGCTTACAAAAAAAACGACTTCTGATGTTTCTGTCAGGGAGCCTTTCCGCTCCAAAGGAGAGAAGGACGTTCCGGATATTCAGAGAGAAGCAGCGCCTCATCAGCCTGGTGCCGTTAACAATGCCCTCGCAATACCTGAGAGTGGTCCGGCGAAACCGAAGCCAACAGATCCTGCAGTCCGTCTTTCACCTGAAGCGGCCGGTGCTCTGCCCGAAGTACTGGATGAAAGTAAACTATACAGGCTCAGTGAACTCCCGCCTTCCATTCGGCAGAACCTGCCATCATTTTCAATATCCGCATTGCTCTATTCGAGCGACCCTGTTTCACGGATGGTGAGCGTAAATGGGCAGATGATGCATGAAGGGGAGTACTTAACCGGCGGCGTCAGATTGGAAGAAATCGCGAAGGATGGCGTCATCTTCAGGCACAATAAAATAAGGTTCCGGGTGGACATAAAATAATTCTGGCTTCAGTTCCGTTGCTTTTGATCGGCCGTATTATCCCGAGAAAAAAAGAAAGGTTGTCTCTCATAGCATTTTCAGCTTTCTGTCCTTTCGCGGATGTTATAATAAGAGCCTTTAATAATAATGAAGGGAATAACAGCGAAAATGCTTATTGTTCTGATCATCTATCTGCTGGTTCAGTGTTTTCAGTACTGGCTCAAATACATAAATCTCAGGCATATGAAAACGCACGGCATGAATGTGCCGCCGGGATTTGAAGGGCATATCGATGAAGCTGTTCTGAAAAAGACGCATGCCTATACGATCGAGCATGACAAACTTGCGTTTTCCGAGTCGCTCTTCAGCAATGCCGTGCTGCTGGTTTTCCTCTTTGGAGGCCTGCTGAATGCATACGATTCCTGGATTGCGTCTTTGCACCTGCCCTTTGTGCTCGAGGGCCTGGTCTTTTTTCTCCTTTTGAGCCTCACAGGGTCAGTTCTTTCGATCCCTTTCAGCCTTTACAGTACATTTAAGATAGAGAATAAATACGGTTTTAACACAATGACCCTGAAGCTGTGGATAACTGATCTTCTCAAATCTCTGGTGCTTTCCACGGTGATGCTGACGATAGTGACGGCGGGGGGCCTCTGGATTATCCAGGCGAGCCCTGAGCACTGGTGGCTCTTTGTGTGGGGTTTTTTCTTCGTCTTCAGCCTGTTCATCATGTATATATCCCCCTATATCATCGAGCCGCTCTTCAACAAATTCACCCCGCTCGAAGGCGAAGGGCTTGCGGAAAGGATCAGGGGCATGATGGAGAAGACAGGCATACGGGTCAGCCGTGTTTTCAAGATCGACGCGTCGAAGCGCAGCCGCCATACAAACGCCTATTTCACCGGAATCGGCAAGGTGAAAAGGATCGTTCTCTATGACACGCTTCTCAGCATGATGGCTGAAGACGAGGTGTTGGCGGTGCTTGCGCACGAGGCCGGACACTGGAAGAAGAAGCATGTGCTGAAGATGATCGCGCTCTTTGAAACGCTTTCACTTATCGGCGCATATGCCGCCTTCAGGATTCTGCAAAGCGATGTATTGACTGATATCTTCCATATCAGGGGTGAGGCGTTCTTTGCCAAGCTCATCATCCTCGGCTTCATCGCCGGCATGGTCTTTTTTCCGCTCACTCCCCTCTTCAGCGCCCTGTCGCGCAGGCATGAGCGCGAGGCGGACAGGTTCGCCGTTGAACTGGCACCTCAGCCGGAAGCGATGGCGACGTCCCTCATCAAGCTTTCTAAGGACAACCTCTCGAACCTCCATCCCCACCCTCTATACGCGGGATTTTATTACTCGCACCCTCCGGTGGTCGAGAGGGTGAAGGGGATCAGGGAAATGGCCGGGCGGGTATCATAAAGGCTGCATTTATGGTCCTCTTTTTATCTCTCCGCGATCATTGTGAATGGCACTCGTTGGTATTCGCCAGCGCCTCTTTATTACTTCTTCCTGAAATTGACCACCCGGCAAATCAGTCGGAAGTTTAAATTCACCTGATAACGCGTAATTAAGGAA
>JAOUFP010000227.1 GCA_029858145.1 Nitrospirota bacterium
TTTTTGCTGCGTTCCGTAAAAGACAGATCTCTCCACCGGAGCTCTCCTATGCGCCGGACTGCATCCCGTCGAACATTTTTTTGACGTAGCGGGCGATCGCGGGAGCTGCCGTAAGTCCGGGAGACTCGATACCCACAAGGTTGATGAAACCCGGCATGTCCTCGCTGATAACGAAATCCCTGAAAGCTTCTCCGGGTCCCTGGAGTTTCGGCCGGATGCCGGACATATCAGGGACAATATCCTCCCTGCGGATAAAGGGCAGGAATTTCACAGCTGATTCGTAAAACCGGTCCTTCTTGTCCGCGTCCACCTTATAGTCTTCAACTCTGTCGATATACGTTGCATCAGGCCCCAGCTTCATGCGTCCGCTCAGGTCCAGCGTCAGATGCACGCCCAGTCCGACATGATTCTTTTCGGGAACCGGATACACAAGTCTTTGCACGATGCCGTTCTTTGCGTTGGCTATACTGAAGTAATCCCCTTTGCAGTAATGAAGGGTGTAGTCCTTGCCGGTCATTCGCGCGATTATATCGGAATGCAGCCCCGAGGCGTTTATTACCCTCTCCGAGGTAAATTCAAACCCTTCGCCCTGCCCGTTCAGGGTGCCGATCCTATATCCCTTATCTTCTGTCTCGATGCTCACGACTTCCGTTCCACAGACAATCTCCGCACCGTTCATCTTGGCCTTCTGAAGATAGTAATCCATCAGCGCATGTGCGCTGATGATTCCGGTATCCGGGGAGTAAAGTCCCCCGATGGCCCTGATATTCGGCTCCATTTCCTGAATCTGCTTTTGATCCACCAGGCACACTGATGAGACGCCGTTCTGCATCGCCCGGTTCATCAACTGTCCGATCTGGTCCATTTCATTTTCAGTCGTCGCGATGATCAGTTTGCCGGTCTTTTTATGGGGAATCTTATGCTGCAGGCACAGTTCGTAGAGCAGTTCCCTGCCTTCGACGCATAATCCGGCCTTCAGTGACCCTGCGGGATAATATATGCCGGCATGGACAACCTCACTGTTTCGTGAACTGATGCCTCTTCCGTGGGATGCATTTTTTTCGATCACGTAGACGCTCAGCCTTCTTTCGGAAAGCTCTGCTGCGACAGCAAGCCCGATCACGCCGGCGCCGATGATCGTTACATCTGCGTCCATGAGTCTCTCCAGAAGCGGCCGCACGCTGACAAAGCCGGCTTCATCACCATTTCTTCCATGGCGCCTTCCCGCTTTCCCACATTTCCTCCAGGACATGTTTATCCCTTAATGTGTCCATGGGATGCCAGAACCCGTAGTGGCGATAGGCTGAAAGCATCTCGTCCTGCGCAAGCCGCCTGAGGGGGTCCTGCTCCCAGACGCTCGTGTCGTCCCCGATATAGTCCATCACCGCGGGCTCAAGCACAAAAAAGCCTCCGTTAATCCATGCACCGTCTCCCTGGGGCTTTTCCCTGAAATTGACTACCCGGTCTTTTTCAAGGCTGAGTATGCCGAACCTTCCGGGTGGCTGGACCGCTGTCAGCGTCGCGTGCGTTTTCTGATTTTTATGAAATTCGCAAAGTTTCCCCAGGTCGATATCGCTTACCCCGTCACCATAGGTGAAGCAAAATGTTTCCTTTCCAATATAGTCCCTCACTCTTTTCAGGCGGCCGCCTGTCATCGTCTTTTCACCCGTATCAACCAGCGTCACCTTCCATGGATCTGATCCATTCGTGTGCACGTGCATTTTATTGTCTTTCATGTCAAAGGTAATATCGGACATCTGGAGAAAATACCGGGAGAAATATTCTTTTATCATGTACCCCTTGTACCCGCAGCAGATAATGAAGTCATTGATGCCGTAGGACGAAAAAATTTTCATGATGTGCCAGAGAATCGGTTTTCCGCCTATTTCTACCATGGGCTTCGGACGAACCGTGGTTTCCTCTGATAAACGCGTGCCGTATCCTCCGGCCAATATTACCGCCTTCATTTGATCACCTCTTTACGCGGATGCCTGCTGAATGCCCCGCCTCTTCAGGCGGGGGTGAAAGCAGGCTATCCCAAATAATAATCTTCCTTGCTCGCTAAACATGCCCCGGGCTTACCGCCCTCACTTATGCGCCGCTGCTCCCGCACGCGATAGACCTGCAGCGACAGCTGATTGCAGACAAAGCACATCCCCCCGAGCCATTGCATAATTTTGCTGATTCCCTTTCCACTTGCGACTTTATTCTTTCTGCCGTGCTTCGATGACCGCCCGCGCAACGTCCGCAGGAATTTCTAATGTATGCCGCGCTCCGCCTGCTGAGTCACATTACAGTGACCGGCAGGTATAAATACTTCAGAAGCAATTGATATACCAGTCGATTAGCAGGATAAATAGAAGAACTTACTATATTTTTATGTATCTAACGGATACAATGGATAACTTATTGTTTCCGATAGCTACACTTTGGAGGCACTCGAAACCTGAAGGAAAACAGGCAGATCACCATCATATTCCCATTCTCTGCTGATCCATCCAGTTGTATTGAATTCCCCCTGCAGGCAAACGTTTATCATATCTGGATTTCCCTCAACCGCTTGTACATCGCCTTTCTTGAGATGCCGAGTAACCGGGAAGCCTTTGACTTGTTGCCTTTGCAAAACTCAAGGGCATCCTTCAATGCCTCCTTCTCCAGTTCTCTGAAGGTCTTCAGGGCGTTACAATTGGCTGACGGCCTTCTTGTGGAAAGTAATTCTTCCGGAAGGTCCCTGGGAGTGATTTTATCTCCTCTTGCCAGCATTACCGCTCTTTCAACAACATTTCTGAGCTGCTTCACGTTCCCCGGCCAGTAGAAGTTTTCAAACATCTTCATTACTTTGTCCGAAATAGTCAAAACCTTCTGCTCTCTCGCGGAAAACTCATTAAAAAAAGCCGAAACCAGCAAGGGGATATCATCTTTTCGCTCCCTCAGCGGAGGGACATTTATCTCTATCTGATTTATCCTGTTCAGCAGGTCTTCCATGAAATTGCCTTGCTGTGCCTCTTTCTTCAAATCGCGCTTCGTAGAAGACAACAGCCTGAAATCAGCCCTGGTTTTCCTGTTATTGCCGGGACGCCGGACATCTTTTTCCTGAAGAACTTTAAGAAGTTTCGCCTGCAGAGACAGCCCGAGATATCCTATTTCATCAAGGAACAAGGTGCCGCCGAAGGCCTCTTCAAACTTCCCCGTCTTCCTTGAAAATGCCCCGGGAAAAGACTCCTTCTCCCGGCCAAAAAGTTCCTCCGCTATAAGTTCCTCCGGCATGACGGAACAGTTGAGGGAAATAAACGGCCCTTTCTTTTTCCTGCAGCCGCTGATTGCCCTTGCGATGAGCTCTTTACCGGAGCCCGCTTCCCCATGGATAAGGACATTACTGTCGGAGTCCTTTACCGCTTCAATAATCTCAATTATTTTGCGCATCTCCCCGCTGCTCCCGATGATGCGATACAGCAGATTTTCATCAGGCAAGCCCTTTTTCAGCGCTTCAACTTCCTTCTTCAGCGAACGCAATTCCACCGCTCTGTCAAGCACCCCTTTCAGACAGGTATATTCAGGCAATTTTTTAAAACAGCAGAATGCGCCGCGGGTCAGCGCCGAAAAGGCATGTCCATCGTTTCCATGCCCCGTCAAAAGAATAACAGGGATGGCAGGATGATTTTCTTTTACATAGTCAAATACTTGCGTGCCGTCCCTGCAGTGCATCCCCGCATCCGTAATTACCGCGGCAATGTCATATTCCGGGATTTCATTGATCGCCGTATCTGCCTCTGCCTCTGTCAAACCGAAGACGTCATATCCGTCTTTTGACAGCATTTCGGAGAACGCCCTGATAGAATCCGCCTCAGCATCGACAATCAATACCTTTTTCCTGTCACGCATAGTCATTTTTTCCCCGGCCCGGTCATTGTGATCAAATGAACTAATAGAATTCCCCTAGGGACTGAGAGTCAGCATCTGCATCCTTTAGATGCCTGTACCCTTTCCTGCCTGCCGGCGCAAGGGATTCATTTCTGAAATTGGGGACTATTTTTCTTATTATCGCTTCCACTTCGTCCATGGCATAATTCAAAACAGCATGCTCCAGTTGCAGCATGTAATGGTCAAGGTCCGTCAATGAGGGAACTTCAGGAATTGCTATCATGAGTTTGCTGTGAGAAGTAGGGACACTTTTTTCCATTTGATCAAAAAGCTCCTCAAACAACTTTTCACCCGGTCTTAAGCCCGTAAACTTGATCTTTATCTCCTTGTGAGGGATAAAACCTGAAAGCCGTATGAAGTTCTCTGCAAAGTCGACAACCCTTATGGGATCCCCCATGTCAAGGACGAAAAGTTCCCCCCCGTTTCCCGAAGCAGCCGCGATCAGGACCAGTTGAACCGCCTCCGGGATAAGCATGAAAAATCTTTCTATTTCAGGATGTGTTACCGTTAACGGCCCGCCTTTCTTCAATTGTTCCTTGAAAATCGGCACTACACTTCCGTTACTTCCGAGCACATTACCGAACCTGACGGTGTTGAACCTGGTTTTGGAAACTGCATTCATATGGATCGTCAGGAATTCGGCGACGCGTTTTGTTGCCCCCATGATACTTGTGGGATTAACAGCCTTGTCCGTCGAGACGAGCACAAAGCATTCGGCACCGTGCTTGGTTGCGGCATCAATGATATTTTTTGTGCCGAATATATTATTTTTTACTGCCTCGACAGGGCTGTGCTCCATCAGCGGCACGTGTTTGTAGGCGGCAGCGTGAAAAATAACCTGCGGCGTGTGTTTTGAGAATATGTGGTCTAAGGCGAACCTGTCCTGTATATCAGCAATGACAGAGAAAAGACGGGTACTGTTCCCTTCGTTCCGCAACGCAACATCAACCTCATACAGGCTGTTCTCGTATCTGTCTATGAGCAACAGACTGGAAGGCTCATACTTGACTATCTGTCTGCAGAGCTCTGAACCGATCGAACCGCCCGCGCCGGTTACCATAACTGACTTTCCCTTTATAAAGTCTCTCACCGATGCGTTGTCAGTTTTAACCGCTTCCCTCTGCAGAAGATCTTCGAGCGAGATGGGCTGCATGTGGGTGATTCCATACTGTTTGCGGAGAAACGTTATCATCTTTTCCTCGGTGATATGACCGAGCTTGACGAGCTTGGCACCGAGCCTCCCGCCCTCCCGTTCCTGCAGCTCAAGGGCTTCTTTTACATTCTCTTCGGTAACCAGATTCGCATCCATCAGGCGCTGGCCGAGTTTTGCCCCAACCGATACATTCCCGTTAAGCAGGTCATGTATCCCGGGCAGCTTCTTTATCGGGATATTAAACGGCTTGCACAGTTCGTAGATCTCCCTGATGGTTCCCTG
>JAOUFP010000229.1 GCA_029858145.1 Nitrospirota bacterium
CAAGGAAAACGAAGCCGAACGTGCCTTTTTCAGCTTGGCCTTCTAGATGTTTCTCTAACATCGTGCATTCCTCCTTTTTTTAGATTTTTTCCTACTTTTACGAAAACACAAACCTCCTTTCCTTTAGTCTTGGGCATCATAAAAGGCAATCTCGCCCTTGATAAAAGATACCATTATGTGCCATACAAAGCAATCGGGAAAAATTCTTATGGAAAGCAGGAAAATGTCTTACCGGAAAGTTTAAAAAGAGGGCAAGCTCCAATTTCTCATGAAAATCGGGCGGTTAAGGCCTGGAGGACATCACCTTTCGTACCTCCTCACTCAGCTGGTTGATTTTGTAAGGCTTTATCAGGACTCCTGCAAAACCGAACTTCCGGTAGTCGGCCATCACCGGATCATCCGAATAACCGCTTGAAACGAGCGCCCTTGCCCCCGGGTCTGTCTCGAGCAACCGCTGAATCGTCTCCCTGCCTCCCAGCCCGCCCGGTATGGTAAGGTCCATGATGACAATATCAAAAGGCTGCCCGGATTCACTGGCGCTTTTATACATTTCCAGCGTTTCTTCGCCGTTCCGGGCATACTCGACGGCATAGCCGAGCTTCCGCAGCATCTCACCCGCCACATACCTTACCATCTCCTCGTCATCCATGACCAACACCCTGCCGGAGCCTGCTGACATAACGTCTTCAGCAGCCTTTTCTCCGGAGACCTGTTTTTCCGATGCGGGGAGATAAAGAGTAAAGGTAGCACCGCCGCCCCGGCCGGACGACTCCGCCGTAACATACCCCTCGTGGTTTCTTATTATCGCGTAGGTAGCCGCGAGTCCGAGACCGCTCCCCTTCTCCTTGGTGGTGAAATAGGGGTCGAATATCTTCTTCAGATGTTCTTTTGGAATGCCGCCCCCCTGATCCGCAACGGTTATCTTCACATAGTTACCTCCCTCTATCGCCATCGCGTTTTCAGGGTCGAGGCTGACATTTTCTGCGTTGATCTGAATAATTCCGCCCGAGGGCATAGCCTGCTTCGCGTTCAGCACCAGATTATGGATCACCTGGCTGATCTGCCCTTCATCGATCTCAGCCGACCAAAGGTTTTCAGACATGCTGAATTCACACCTGACATTGGAGCCCCGCAGCGCGAAGACAGCCGGCTCTTTGATAACATTGACAAGCGATGCTGCCTTCCTGACCGGGGCACCGCCCTTAGAAAAAGTGATCAACTGCCGGGTCAGGTCTTTCGCGCGCACCGACGCGTTCTCTATCTCTTTTAATTTCGCGTACAGTTCATCGACGGGATTGACCTGCATCATCACCATGCTGATATTGCCGACAATAGCCGTGAGGATATTATTGAAATCATGAGCGATTCCCCCCGCGAGCACGCCGAGCGATTCCAGTTTCTGCGTCTTCGTCATCTCTTCTTCCATTTTCCTGCGGTCGGTGATGTCAATAAAGGTAACGACACATCCTATCACCAGGTTGTTTTTTATGATGGGGTATGCCCAGTATTCGGCTGAAAAGCAGCTGCCGTCAGACCGCCAGAGCACTTCATCATCGACGTGTATGCCCTGTTTTTCCCTGAACATCCGGTTGATCCTGCATTTCTCCCAGGGATATTTTCTGCCGTCAGCATGGGAATGATGAATCAGCTGATGCATATTTTTCCCCAGAAGGTCTTCTTCTCTTTCATATCCGAGCAAATTGAGGCATGCGGCATTGCAGAAGGTGCAGTTCCCATCGATGTCCATACCATAAATCGCTTCGAAGACCGAACCCAGCAGCAGCCGTAGCCGCTCATCTCTTTCCCGCACCACCGCCTCAGCCCTTCTCCGTTCAGCTATTTCCTTTTCGAGCTCCTCATACATGGTCCTCAGTTCCGCTGTCCTCTCGCTCACCTTCAGTTCCAGACCCCTTTGTGATTCCTCGAGTTCCGAGGTGACCCTCCGAAGTCCCTTGTTGAGCCTTATGACATATACCGCGACGCCGAAAGTACCTACAATAAGAACAATACCCAGCGCAAGCCAGTACCAGTAAAACCTGACCGCGTCGAGCAGCGTAATCTTTCCGTAATCCTTGTACGGTCCGACTCGAAGTACTCTTAATGACTCATGGACAGGGCCGTAATCCAGTGGGATTGTCCAGCCCGCTATCTTCGCGTTCCTTACAGCAGGACTTTCCTCCGGCATGTTCATGAGCGCCACCGCTACTTTCTGGGCGAGTTCATCAGGGGTATGCCTTACTTTGGCAAAGGGCCACTCAGGGTAGAGGCGGGTACTTATCACATAAGGGAAGCCCTCATGTATTTTCTGGTTCAGGATACGAAAGGTACGCATTTCAATTTTACCGTCGTGCGACATCCGCTCAAGGATATCCGTGCGCACCGTACCCGCGTCAACAGCTCCATCCCTTACCGCGTATACCACATCATCATGTGTCCCGCCAAACTTCAGAGAGGCAAACTCTTTGTACGGATCAATTCCATTCTCTTTCAACTGCCTCCAGGCCACCCGCCACCCGCCGAAGGAAGTCTCGTCGACAGCCATGAAAGATTTCCCTCTCAGATCACTGAGTTCCTGAATATCCATCCTGTCAGACCTCGTGAAAATCACTCCGCCGAATACCGTGGTATAACCTCCTTCAGAAGTAAAGTTCTTCATCGTGGCTATCCGGTTCACTCCGTAATAGTATTCGAGCTCAACATAGATGGATGAGTTTGCCAGAATGAAATCGACTTCCCCCTTCTCAACGGCAGGGTTTATCTCTTCAAATCTGAGAGGAACTATCAGGAAGGAGTACTGCGGCAACTGGGCCGATAGATATTCAGCGGTCGAAGTCCACATCGAGACGGCATATTCATGGCCCCTGAACGCAAGAACACCGATTTTTACCGGGTTCTCCCCTGCCGTTGCATCTGCGCGATTCACGGGGAAGAGCGCGATGAAAGACACAAGAGCGGCTGAAAGCAACCCCGCCATGGTCCGCCTGAGGTTCATAGCTGTCATCATAAACCGTACGTTATTGAAAATCATGGAGCTTTTCCACTGTCCCGCACCCTTTTCTCAAAGCACAGCAAGAAGACCTGAACGGTACTGATTTTGCGCGTAATCTCAATTTGCCATACGCAACAATAGTAATGACCCACAGCCGGGTTCAGCTTTTTCTCTATACTATCAGAAAAATGCGATTTTTTCAGAGGTTATCCGAAGCAACCAACGATCAGAAAAAGGCCTCAATAAACTATTTCCTCAGATAAACAATTGTTATCTTCGCCTGTTCCAGCAGGCCTTCCCTTACTTCTGAAGGACAGAGGCACCTATCAGGGACTAACCCGCATTATTCGCAGATTTCAGACGTAAGGCCATCGAAAGCGGCGGGACAGGGGGCCCGGGCGGTTTCTTTTGCCGATAGTCAGACAGTTTGTACATAGAAAGAAAAGAGGCAAAAGCCTCGGAGCGAAGTGAGAATGAGCAGGGGGCCTCTGTCGCGCCGAACATTCATGAATAATACAGGCTACAATTTCGCCGCGGAGCCCATCGCTTCTTTCCATCCCTTTTCCCGGTAAAATAGTGAATATACGCCCCTATCGCTGCCTCAGTTTCAGAAAATTCCGCAAAAGATCTTTTCCCGCAACCGTCAGAATGGATTCCGGGTGGAACTGCACCCCCTCAATGACGAATTCCTTGTGGCGGGCGCCCATGACCTCGCCGCTTTCCGTCCACGCGGTGATTTCAAGGCACTCGGGGAACGTTTCCCTGTTGATGAGAAGTGAATGGTAGCGGGTGGCCTCGAAGGGGTTCGGCAGCCCTTCGAATATCGTCTTTCCGTCGTGGTGAATCAAAGAGGTCTTGCCGTGCATAAGCTTCGGTGCGCGGATGATCTCCCCGCCAAACGCGGCCCCGATTGATTGATGGCCGAGACAGACACCGAGAATCGGGAGCCTGCCTGCAAAGCGGCTGATCACGTCAACGGATATCCCCGCCTCTTTCGGCGTGCACGGTCCCGGCGAGATGACGATCCTGTCAGGACCCATCTCCTCTATTTCTTTTATGGATATCCTGTCGTTTCTGAATACCCTGATGTCTTCACCGAGCTCTCCGAAATACTGCACAAGATTGTAGGTAAAGGAATCATAATTATCAATCATCAATAGCATTGTTTTATCCCCTTGCTGTTTTCAGGCTGATCGCCGTCACCGTTTCTCTCTTCACTGGTCCAGTCCTTCCTCTGCCATGTCCACCGCCTTCATCATGCCCTTCGCCTTGTTGACCGTCTCCTTGTACTCCCTCTCCGGGTCGGAGTCCGCTACAATACCGGCGCCAGCCTGCACATATACCTTCCCGTCCTTTATAATGAGAGTGCGTATCGTGATACAGGTATCCATATTTCCCGAATAGCTGAGGTACCCGACCGAGCCGGCGTAGGGGCCCCGCCTGTCGGGCTCTATCTCGTCGATAATTTCCATAGCCCGCACCTTTGGGGCGCCGCTCACCGTGCCCGCGGGGAAACAGGAGGCAAGCACATCGAAGGCATCAAGCCCCTGTTTCAGATCACCCTCGACATTCGAAACAAGATGCATCACATGGCTGTACCTCTCGACCGTCATCAGCTCGGTCACCCTGACTGATCCGGTCTGCGCCACCCGTCCGACATCGTTTCTCCCGAGGTCAACGAGCATGATATGCTCCGCGATCTCTTTCGGGTCATTCTTCAATTCCACCTCAAGGGCCTCATCCAGCTCTTCCGTAGCCCCCCGTTTCCTCGTCCCGGCTATGGGCCGGAGAACGATCTTCCCGTTCTCCACGCGCACGAGGATCTCCGGGGAGGAGCCGACGATCTTCGCCTCGCCGATATCGAGATAAAACATATACGGTGAGGGATTGACAACGCGCAGGGCCCTGTAGATATTGAAAGGATCAACCGGGGTACTCCGCTCAAACCTCTGCGAGAGCACAACCTGGACGATATCCCCTGCCATGACGTATTCCTTTGACTTTTCAACGCCCGCCAGGAATTCCTCCCTCGGGATATTGGAGAGAAACTCACCGGAAGCGTCCAGCGGCCCGGAATCTGCGGCAGCAAACGGCGCCCTGAGTCTCGCTATGATTTCGTCGATCTTCTCCTCAGCCTCGCGGTATACCGCATCGATATCCCTTGCATCGACATGCGCATTGGACACCACCTTTATCTTCTGCTCGAAGCTGTCGAATATGAGCATGGTGTCGGTAAGCATAAAGAAAAAGTCAGGAAGGCCGAGCCCCTTTTTATCCCTCAGTTTTATCGTCTCAAAAAAACTCACCATGTCGTATCCGATATACCCGACCAGCCCTCCGAAGAATCCGGGGAGCCCT
>JAOUFP010000228.1 GCA_029858145.1 Nitrospirota bacterium
ACAGCATTTTTCTTTTATAATCAAACGGTTTATGCGAAGATTGCATTGACACGACTGCTGACAAACTGATAAAATTGTTTGCAATTTCTAAACAGAGAGGAGTGATTGATGGATGCCCTCAATAAGGGTGCGGGAAAGCGATTCGTTTGAAAATGCTCTCAAGAGATTTAAAAAACAGTGCGAAAAAGAAGGAATTCTCTCAGAGGTAAAGAAAAGAGAGCATTATGAGAAGCCAAGCGTGAAGAAGAAAAAAAAGGCTATAGCTGCTCGTAAAAAAGCTGCTAAAAGAGTCAAAATGGGAATGAGATAATATGTCTCTTCTGAAAAAGCTTGACGAAGACCTGAAAACAGCGTTGAAAAATTCGGATAAATTGAAGCTTGCTGTCCTGCGACTGGTAAAGGCCGCTATAAAGAACCAGCAGATCGACAAGGGCCGTGAACTTCAGGATGAGGAAATCCTCGCGATTTTTTCAACGCTGGCAAAACAGCGCAGGGAGTCTATTGAACAGTTTTCAAGGGGCGGCAGAAATGATCTCGTCCAGCAGGAAACCCGGGAACTGGAAATTCTTCAGACCTACATGCCGCGCCAGCTTTCTGCTGAAGAAATTGATGCCATGATTCTTCAGGCTATTCAGGAATCCTCGGCAAAAAGCGATGGTGATATCGGGAAGGTCATGAAGCTGCTTGCGCCGCGTGTGAAAGGGGTCGCGGACGGCAAATGGGTGAACAGCAGGGTGAGAGAGCTTTTGCACGGCTGATGCGCTGAAAGGATGAAGATCAGGGAAATTTATCAGAGGGCGATTGACACCGGTATCAGTAGAGATCCTCGCGGCAGGGAATCGGTAATAAAAGATTTGCAGCGCGCCGAAAAAGAATACTCAGAACTCAAGCCTGCCGATAAAGAATTCTTTGACAAAGAGTCATTGCAAAATCCCTATGCGGACTCACGCATATTGAACGGAAACGGAGAAGAAGACGTTCGAACCATCCTCGTCGGCATTGACATAGAGGTGGGCGAAGTACTGCTCTGTGAAAGTCTGAAAAAGAGGGGGGATGCCGTCGACCTGATTGTGTCGCATCATCCCGAAGGCATGGCGTTTGCCAACCTCTATTCTGTAATGTATATGCAGTCCGATATACTCAGTAGTTACGGCGTTCCGATTAATATCGCGGAAGACCTGATGGAGAAGAGGGTGAGGGAGGTCGAGCGCAGAATCATGCCGTTGAATCATACGCGGGCGGTTGATGCCGCGAGGCTCCTCGGGATCCCTTTTATGTGCCTGCACACCCCGGCTGACAATATGGTGGCCACGTTTCTCCAGAGTTCTTTTGAAGAAAAAAAGCCCTATCGGCTTTCCGATATAACCGGTTTCCTGAGGACGCTGCCTGAATACCGTGAGGCAGCGAGAAACGGTTCGGGCCCCAAAATTCTTCTGGGCTCCGAAAACAGGAAGGCGGGCAAGATATTTGTCGACATGACGGGCGGAACAGAAGGGTCAAAAGAAATTTTCCACAGTCTTTCGGTATCGGGCGTCAACACGCTCGTTGTGATGCACCTGAGCGAAGAACACAGGAAGGAAGCAGAGAAATATCACCTGAACGTGGTTGTGGCAGGGCATATCGCCAGTGATAACCTGGGCATTAATCTGCTTCTTGACCAGGTGCTGAAGGGCTCAGAAGCGCATATCCTTCCGTGCTCCGGATTTATGAGAGTCAGCAGGGAGCAGTAGAGCCGGCATCCGCCGCTGGTTTTAATTCAAAATGAGTTCGTGTTAGAATGAAGAAATTTTTTCTGCAAGGAGACCTATGAAAAAGGACGGGCTTCTTGAAGATATAAAGTCCAGGATAGACATTGTTGATTTTATTTCGGACTATGTCCAGCTGAAAAAGTCGGGTCAGAACTGGAAAGGCCTCTGTCCGTTCCATCAGGAAAAAACCCCCTCCTTTACGGTGAGCCAGTCAAAACAGATATTCCACTGCTTCGGGTGCGGCGCAGGCGGGGATGTCATCACTTTTTTGCTGAAACACGACAGTCTCTCCTTTCATGAGGCGCTGACAATTCTTGCCCAAAAGGTGGGTATTGCGATAGATGCCTTTAAAAAAGACAGCAAAAGCATTGAAAAAGACGAGCTTGTCAGGCAGGGGCTGCAAGAAGCTGGCAGGTTTTTTGCTTCTAATTTGAAGGGCTCAAAGAATGCTGAGGCATATATCAAAGGGAGGGGAGTCAGTCTTGAAACGATCGAATTGTTTCAGATTGGCTTTGCGCCGTCCGGATGGAGCAACCTGCTAAACCATATGAGAAAAAAAGGTTACAGCGACACCGTCATAAAAGATGCGGGGCTTGCCGTATCAGGGAACAAGGGACTCTATGATATGTTCAGGGAACGGATAATGTTTCCGATCCGGAGCATGAATGGTCATGTGATTGCCTTCGGCGGCAGGGCGATGGACAGTTCAATGCCCAAGTACATCAACTCTCCTGAAACCCCGGTCTTCAAAAAATCGGAGACTCTTTACGGACTGCATACGGGCAAAAACGCAATACGGGAAAAGGGATATGTGCTTATCGTCGAAGGATATATGGATGTCATTATCTGTTATCAGTACGGCTTTCGGAACGTTGTTGCGCCTCTCGGGACATCCTTGACCCCCGGACATCTTCAGAAATTGCGGAAGCTGACCAGCGAAGCTGTCGTTGTTTTTGACGGGGATGCAGCGGGAATCAGCGCGGCAAAGAGATCCCTGCCGCTCCTCTGCAAGAATAATTTCAAGGCCAGGCTCCTGTCGCTGCCGGAAGGCGAAGACCCCGACAGTTACCTGAGGAAAAATGGCGGAGAGGCTTTCAGCGCGCTGCTTGGGAAGACACAATCCGTGATAGAATTTCTCTTCAGTGCGTCCCGCGGGGGGAGGGTGGAGACTGTGCGGGAAGCATTGACCCTGATAGCACAGAACGCCGATTCACTGGCGGCGGATGAGATGCTCATAGAACTGTCGGGAAAAACAAGGATCAGCGAGACAACGGTCAGGGAAGAGTTCAAAAGGATGAAGAACAGGACGGATGCGGGCGAAAGGAAGGCAGCGCTGCCCCGCGTGTCAAGAGGGGACAGGGAGGAATATCTTCTGCTGAGCGCCGTCATACATTTTCCGGATAAACTCAATTACGTCCTTTCGCGGCTGGACAGGAAAGATATCAGGGACTCGGCAGTGCTTTCATTGTTTGAAAAGATCGCTGCTGCGCAGGACAGGAACAATCCCGGTGACATCCTTGATGGCGCCGGAGAGGAGGAGAGGGTTCTGTTTACCCGGCTTTCGGTAGAGCCTGGTTTCGATCTCGAACATGCTGACAGGAACATTGAGGACTGTTTGAGGACTATTGAGAAAAAGAAGTTTGATAAAAAATTCCGTCAGGCTGAATTATCGGGGGACATTCAGCTTTTCAACGCGTTGCTGTTGGAAAAGAAAAAACTCCTGGAGGGGAACAAGATATGAAGTAGTGTCGGGGACAGTTTGCTGAGCAAAAATTTTAAATGCGTTGTTGCAGAAGATAAAAACGCATAAAGGGGGAGAAGGCATGAGGGATTATTACGATTATTTCGATGCGTATGATGAAGATGACGATGAGTATGAGAACGAAGTGGAAGTGACTGAAGAGGATAATGAGGAAGAGGAGGACGAAGAGGAGAGAAAGAGAAATTACCTTATAGAAGGAGAGTATGATCCGATAAAGAGTTATTTGAAGGAGATGGGCGGGGTCCCCCTCCTGACGAAGGATGACGAAATAGCTCTCGCGATCAGGATAGAGCAGGGTGAAGAAAAGATGGCGAAAATCATATTTTCATTGCCTTTCTCTTTGAACAAGCTGATAGCTCTCGGAAAGATGGTTGAAAGCGGGGACGCGCCGCTTAAGGACATCATACAAAACGGAGAAGAGGAACTGGAAGAAGATCTTACCTTTGAACGGGAAAAGTTTTATAAAGTCAGCCTCAGGATAAAAACACTCTATCAGAAGAGAAGGCTTCTGCTGAAGAAACTGAAGGAGGCAGGCAAGAAAGCCGGGGAAAAAGTCATTAAGTCCCTCGGCGCCAACAGGGCGGAGATACTCGATGAGGTCATGCAGCTTAAGCTGAAGGAAGACGTGATCGTCGCCTTTTCCGATGAACTTAAGAAAACGGCGATGCATCTTGATGACCTCTACGCGCAGATAATGGCCATCGCCGAAAAGGCGGCATACCTGGGTGTGAACATGGATAATATCAGAAACGGTGTTCTTCCCAGAAAAATAAAAAACAAAGCTGTCGCGGGTGAGGTGAAACAGCTTATATCGGAGTACGCGCTTTGCAGGGATAAAATCAAAGAGGTTGAGGATGCATTCGGGATAAGCTATGAATCAATGAAAAAAGTATTGCGCATCCTGGTCGAAGAGGAAAGGGAGATAAGCGCGGCAAAAAGCAAACTGACAGAGGCCAATCTCAGGCTTGTAATCAGCATAGCGAAAAGATACATTGGCAAAGGACTGGGCTTCTCTGATCTGATTCAGGAAGGAAACATCGGACTTATGAGGGCTGTCGACAAGTTTGAGTACAAGAGGGGATACAAGTTCAGCACGTATGCGACCTGGTGGATAAGACAGTCCATTACCAGGGCGCTTGCGGATCAGTCACGGACGATAAGGATTCCCGTGCATATGGTCGAATCAATCAACCGGATGACAAAAACGATACGGGAACTCGTTCAGGAAAAGGGGAAGGAGCCCACTCCTGAGGAGACGGCTGAAAAAATGAAGATACCCGCAGACAAAGTCAGGGCAATGCTGAAAATATCGAAGGAGCCCATTTCCCTTGAAACACCGGTGGGAGAAGAGGATGACAGTCACCTCAGGGACTTTATTGAAGACAAGGCGACTCTTTCACCTCTGGATATTGCGATACAGGAGGACATGAAGAAAAATATAGAAAAGGTGCTTTCCTCTCTCACGCCGAAGGAGCAGAGCATTATTCGGAAAAGGTTCGGTATCGGGGATGAGCTGCCGCATACCCTTGAAGATGTCGGGCTCGAATTTGATGTCACGCGCGAGAGAATAAGACAGATAGAGGTAAAGGCGATAAGAAAATTAAGGCACCCTTCGCGAAGCAAGTGGCTGCGCGCCTTTATTGAGAAGCCTTGACTCAGGCGCACCAACAAGTTTATGATTATAAGCTGTTAGTTCCTGGTTCCTGAGTCGCATGTCAAAATTCTTAAATCTAACAGGGCCCATAGCTCAGTTGGTAGAGCTACCGGCTCATAACCGGTTGGTCCCAGGTTCGAGTCCTGGTGGGCCCACCATATCTCTGGAGGATTGGTGAAGGAA
>JAOUFP010000230.1 GCA_029858145.1 Nitrospirota bacterium
AAAATTGTAAGAGTCGTTATTTTCCAGATATAAATGGGGAGCGAGCCCGAGAGATTTCGCGTGCGCGATTGTCTGCCCGTCCACGACGGCGCCTGCCGCATCCGTGGGGCCGTCAGTGCCATCGGTGCCCGCAGACAAAAGAGTAATTCCTGCTGCCCCGTCGATCGCGAAGGCAAACGAGAGGGCCAGTTCCATGTTCCGCCCCCCAAGGCCGCTGCCCTTTACCGTGACCGTTGTTTCACCTCCGGAAATGAGACACAGGGGGGAAGCCGTCTTTTTGTCCCTTTTCTTATCCAGGGCCTTTTTTGCGAGTTGCCGTGCTGCCTGCCTCGCCTCACCTGTAATTTCGGCGGAAATTATTTCTGTTTGGAATCCGAGGGACGCAGCCTTTGCCTGTGCTGCCTCCAGGGCCTTGATGTTGCTTCCTATTATTGTGTTTGTCACCTTTTCGAATGCCGGATTATCTTCTTTGGGAGTTTCACGGACACTGCCTTTTTCGCCTCTCAGCAGAAGATCACGAACCGCCTGAGGGGCTTTTTCGAATAAATCATACTTTTTCAAAACCTCAATTGCATCGGAAAAAGTTGTTTTATCAGGGGACGTAGGCCCTGAGGCAATTACATCCAGCCTGTCCCCGATGACATCCGAAAGAATGAGGGAGATTACCCTGGCAGGATAAGCAATTTCCGCAAGTCTTCCGCCTTTTACTCCCGAGATATGTTTTCTGACTGTATTCAGCTCGAAGATGTCTGCTCCCGCGGCGAGGAGCAGGCCGGTGACTCTTTGCTTTTCATCAAGGGAAATACCCTCATATGGAGAAGCGAGGAGCGCGGAACCGCCGCCGGAGATGAGAAAAACAACCATGGTCCCGGCATCGGTGTCTTGCAGCATCCTCATCACTTCGCCTGCGCCTTTTAAACCGCTTTCATCAGGCATGGGATGGCCCGCTTCTCTTACCGCAATCTTTTCCGGTTTATAGGGAGCGGCGCAGTGACCGTATTTCGTGATCACCATTCCGCGGGAAACGGGCACCGTCAGATGCGCCTCCAGAGCTTTCGCCATCTGGCATGATGCCTTGCCAAAACCAATGACGAGCAGCTGAGTGTACTTGCCCTCTCTGAAAAGTGAATTGATTGCGTCAGTATAGGACCTGACAGCTTCGTACGGATCGACTGCCTTCAACGAAGAGTAAAACAGTATCCGGGACAGATCCTGATAAGGTGTGCCTGACATTTTTAAATTATACTGGAAAACGGTTTCTTTTTCTTGACCATAAGATTTCAAGGCTATATACTTTATTTGCAAACAGCTAACTTTTTTCTGCGTCGCTTCAAAGGAGGTCAAAATGTCGGATTTTTATCAGACGGGTGTTGTGGCTACTTTTCACAGAATCGGGGCAAGAAACCTGGACAAAATAGAAGCCGAACTTACCTGGTTTACCCAGGAAAGACCCATAGCGCTTGTCTTGCCTTCTCTTTACAGCGAACTGCAGGGGGAAGCGTTGCAGAATATAGTGAAAGAACTGCAAAATGTTAAGTATGTCAAAGAAATTATTGTCACTCTCGGACCGGCAAACGAAGACGAATTCAAGCACGCGAAGAAATTTTTTTCCGTCCTCCCTCAGAAAACGAAGATTATCTGGAATACCGGTCCTGCAATTACGGATATCTATAAATCTATTGAATCCGCTGAGCTTCCTGTCGGCGAGCACGGCAAGGGAAAGTCCGCCTGGATGGCATATGGCTATGCGCTGTCACAGCAGGAATTTCATGCCATCGCTCTTCATGACTGCGATATCGTGACATACGGCAGGGATCTTCTAGCGCGGCTTTGTTATCCGGTCGTAAATCCCAGCCTCGACTATGATTTCTGCAAAGGTTTTTACAGCAGGGCGACCGAAAAGCTTCACGGAAGAGTTACGCGGCTTCTCGTCACTCCTTTGATAAGGGCACTCGAAAAGATCATCGGATATCATCCTCTTTTAGTGTTCTTTGACAGTTTCAGATATCCTCTCGCCGGAGAGTTTTCGATGGATATAGACCTTGCCAGAGTGAACAGAATACCGGGAGACTGGGGCCTTGAAGTCGGAGTGCTCGCTGAGGTGTACAGAAACACATCGATCAGGAGAGTCTGTCAGGTTGATATCGCAGAAAATTATGAGCACAAGCATCAGATATTATCTCCTGAAGACGCATCAAAGGGGCTGAACAAGATGTGCGTTGATATATGCAAATCCGTTTTCAGAACACTTGCGTCCGAAGGGATAGTCTTTTCGGAAGGATTTTTCAAGACACTTGTCGCAACCTATGTGAGAACCGCTCAGGATATGCTCAAAAGATATGAAGATGACGCTGCAATTAACGGTCTTCTGTTTGACAGGCATGATGAGAGCCTGGCAGTTGAGACATTTACCGAAGGCATAAAGAAGGCTGCCGAGATCATCATGGAAGATCCTCTTGGAGTTCCTCTTATCGCGAGCTGGGACAGGGTGACATCGGCCATCCCCGATATTCTCAGCAGGATCAGAAAAGCGGTTGATGATGATAATGGATAGCTTTGTGAATCGAAACTATCTCAAAATCAAAAGTTGTTGTCATTCCCGGGCAGACGGGAATCCAGTGTTTTCAAGGTGCTCCGGGTACCCGCCTTCGCGGGTATGACAGCCTTTACAGAAACAACCGATTGTGAGATAGGTTCTCATAACAACCGTTAAAAGGCAGCCCCTGTCTTCGCTGAAAATGCAGAAGGTTGCGATCATTGTCGGCACAAACGGATTGCCTGCCCATTCGTACGCTTTTTAATTTTACTGCCTTCGCCGGCTTTCTGAAACTAAAAAGTCGTGTCTTATTTTTTGTCTGTCCGGACGGTTTGTTTTCTTCCCGGGAGTCTGTGCCTTGGCAAAAGATGTGATCTGGTCATTTGACTCACTGGCGCCTAATCCTTAGAATAGGAGAGGATATATTCAACCGGAGGTTATGTGAAGAAAATATATATCGCGTGTATCATTGTCCTGATAGCATTCATCACACTCAGAAGCAACTTCAGTATCATCAATAAAGTAGACAACGGGAAGAATACTCCGCAATCGGTTCAAACCTCTGGGTACCGGGAGATTGCCGGCAATATACAGACAGGCGAAACCCTCTTCGATATCTTCAGGAAATATAAACTCGATGTGAATGAGCTTTTCAAAATGAGAGAGGCGTCCGCGGATTTGCACAGGTTGAGAGATTTGTATCCGAACCGTCCTTATAAAATAGTCCTCGATGAGCGTGAACAGATCAATTCATTTACCTATTGGATCAATGATGATACGATCCTCAGCATCAGGAATACCAACGAAGGGTTTTGCGCTGAAAAGATCGCCGTGCAATATGAAAAAAGAATCGAATATATCGGGGGCACAATCAAGGATAATCTTTCCGCATCCTTGGAAAATGAAAACGGCGGTCTGCTTCTGGCCCTTCAGTTGTCGGATATTTTCGCGTGGGATATCGATTTTACAACAGACATCAGGAAAAACGACGCATACAAGATTGCCGTGGAAGGGTTCTATTTGGACGGCAAGTTCAGAAAATATGGGGACATCATTGCGGCGGAATTCATCAACAACGGTGAAACCTTCCTCGCGTATCGCTATGAGATAGACGGAAAGGCCGATTACTACAATGAAGAAGGGAAATCCATGAGGAAGGCCCTCCTTAAGGCACCCTTGAACTACAGGAGGATAAGCTCCTTTTTTTCCAAGGGGAGGAAGCATCCGATATTAAAGATCTATCGTCCCCATCGCGGCGTTGATTATGCTGCCCCTGGCGGGACGCCGGTTTCCGTTGCCGGCGACGGCAAAGTTGTTTTCGCGGGGAATAAGGGACAATACGGAAAGCTCGTCATTGTCAAACACCGGAACGGCTATAAGACCTATTACGGACATCTGTCGAGAATTGCGAAAGGCATACGGACCGGAAGACATGCTGAGCAGGGACAGATAATAGGGTATGTGGGTTCAACAGGGCTGGCAACAGGGCCTCATCTCCATTACGAAATGCGCGTCAATGATAAACCGGTAAACCCGCTTTCCATAAAAATTCCTCGTGGAAAGTCTGTTCCGGGAAAAATGATGGCGGACTTCATACAGCTTAAAAAAGAAGTGAATACGCAGTTCGCTTTGAATAAGTCCACAAGTTTTGCGTTAGCCCGGAACAGTACATTGCCAGATTCCAAATAAACTCAGGCTTTTAGATCATAGCCTTAAAAACAGGCCGGTTTTCGTTCACGTCACTTAAAGATTAACTTTGCGGCGTTATCTGCAGCTGATATAATTATGAGAGCAAGCTGCATTTACTTCATTTTTAAGGGAGGGGAAATGGAAATTCAGTTCAATAAGATATTTATTCCTGTCGGAATCGCCTTTTTATCCGCAGTAATTCTTTTCGGGATGAGGGGCATAGCGTTCAGGGTTTTGCACGGATGGGCCGGCAAAACCGATACAAAGCTTGATGATATTATAATTAAAGCATTCAGAGTCCCTTCTCTCTACTGGTGTATCGCCATAGGTCTCTATATCGGCATCGCCGTTTCAGATCTTTCCGAAAAATACATTTTCTATATAACCAAAACGATTCATGTAATCATTGTTCTTTCGATAACCATCGCGGCCGCTAATCTGGCAGGGAAAATTTTCAGAAATTACATTCAGAAGTCCAATCTTCCTCTGCCAACGACCGGCCTCGCGTATGGCATTCTGAAAGGGACTATCCTCGTCATTGGATTTCTCATTATTCTTACGGTTCTTGGAGTATCGATAACGCCTCTTATCACAGCTCTTGGAGTTGGGGGTCTTGCCGTTGCCCTTGCACTTCAGGATACCCTCGCGAATCTTTTTGCCGGAATCCATATCCTCATGGAAAAGGCTATCAGGGTCGGTGATTTCATAAAACTCGAAAGCGGACAGGAAGGGTATGTTGAAGATATCACCTGGAGAACGACGCGGGTCAAAATGCTTCCCAATAATATGGTGGTTATCCCTAACAGCAAGCTTTCCCAAAGTATAGTCACAAATTATTACCTGCCTGAAAAGCGCATGTCGTTATTAATATCTGTCGGAGTAAGTTATTCATCTGACCCCGAGAAGGTAGAGAAAATACTGGTTGAAGAAGCGAAGAAGGCCGTTGGTGAAATACCCGGTTTGCTGGGTGAACCGGAACCCTTTGTCAGGTTTATCCCCGGATTTGGTGAGAGTTCTCTCGACTTCACTTTGATATGTCAGGTACAGGAATTCGTAGATCAGTATCTCGCGCAGCATGAATTG
>JAOUFP010000231.1 GCA_029858145.1 Nitrospirota bacterium
AATTTGACTGTTGTTGAAATCAGTCTGCTTGCTTGACAGTGTGAATCTTCTTCAGCGACGAGATGTCTGGCAAAGGATCAGCGATGATAGCTTTTTCCGCGCTCATACCTGTCATTTGACCGGTTCAATTGCATTTTGGGGTTAAGCAAAAAAGTAACAAGGCTTTTCAGAGCTTTCTTCGGAAGAGAGTGAAGAAATGCTCTTTGAGTTTTTCAATCAGCGGTCTTTGACGCCAATCCGGCAAGGTGATTTCTTCGGATTTTTTCAGGTCTTCATTGAAGATTCCGGCCATCTGCTGCCCAAACTCAGTATCGATGATCCCGACATTCCCTTCATCATTACGCCGCAGAGACTGAAAGTCAAGGTTGGCCGAACCGATAATGCTCCATAGTCCATCAAAGACAGACGTCTTTGCATGGAGAATTTCGCCGCGGTAATTAAATATCCTGACACCTGACCTGAGAAGCTTTGCAAAAAAAGCACGGCCGGCGTAGTGCGCTGCGAAAACGTCTGACCTTCCGGGTAAAAGCAATTTTACCTCAACGCCCCTTTTCACCGCATTTTCAAGTATCTGGAGCATCCTTCTGCTCGGGGTAAAGTAGGCTGTTGTCAGGAAGATGCTTTTGCGGGCGTTGTTGATGCCATAGTAGAGGAGCTTTCTCATCTGCCGCCTGCCCTTTGCTGAGCTCGCGAATATCGGCAGGACCGGGAGTCCGTCTTTCATCGGTCCGATGGTTTTTTGAAAGGGAATGGGCGTTCCCTTCCATATCATCCAGCTCCTGCTGAATTCTTCCAGTAGTTTCTCTGCGATCGGCCCCTCCAGGAATATGCCGGTGTCCCTCCATCCCCTTTTTTTCCTGAGGACATGATACCCTCTGTATTCATTCGCGATGTTCAGACCGCCAGTGAACGCTATCTCTCCGTCAATGATAATCAGTTTCCGGTGGTCCCTGTGGACGTAATGAAGCGGGGAAGTCCATTTGAAAGGACGTGATGCCCTTATCTGAATACCCGCCTCCCTGAGATATTTCCAGAATTTCATTGGCGTGAAGAGCGAACCGAAGTGGTCGTAAAGGATATAGACCCTGATGCCTTCGAGTGACTTTTCCTTAAGGATTTCGGCCAGCTCCCTGCCGGTCTCGTCGTCCCTGAATATATAGAACGCCAGGCAGATAAGTTCTTTCGCGTTTTTCAATGACTCAAATATGACCTGGAACGATTCCTGTTCCCTCCAGAGGAGGGTGACTTTATTGCCGTCAGTAAAATGAGAACCGTAGATCCTTTGGATATTTTTTCTCGAAAAATACGGGTTGAGATCAGATGCGCTCATGCATATACATAATTGCCGAAATTGCACTCCCTGTCAATCCTTGGGTGAAAATCGTTTCGCCGGCCGGTGCTTCTTATATGGATATTTTCGGCAGAAATAAGATAAAATAACAGAGCGGTAATATATCAGATCGCAAGAAATTAATGAAGATATCCATCAAGAATATAAAGGGGGAAGATTGCGCGTGCGATGCGCTCATCTTGCCTGTTTCCGAGGATGGCGAAGAGACTCTGACGATGCTGCCCCGGGAAATACAACCTCTTATCAAAAGGGTTTTTTCAAGGGAATTCTCGGGCAAACAGAATGAAGTCTTTTTGATGAACGCGCCCGAGTCTGTTGCGCCTCAAAGGCTCCTTCTCGTCGGCCTCGGCAAAAAGGAACAGGTCTCCGCAGAGAAGCTTCGGCAGGCCGGAGGGAAGGCAGCAACCTATCTTCGCGACATGGGGATGAAAAAGGTCGCGCTCTCGACCGATTTTCTGCATGGACTGAATTTCTCTCCCGCTGAATTCATTGAAGGTTCACTGCTAGGCCTCTATACCTATAAACGGTACCGGAAAGAAGAACCCAACAAGAAGTCTCTTGAGAGTATTACGGTACTGGCGAAATCTGACAAAGAGCTCACCGAAGAATTAAGGCAGCGTGAAGTTGCGTCTGAAGCTGTCTGTTTCGCGAGAGATCTGGTCAACACGCCTGCGAATGATATGACGCCGGCACATCTTGCAAAGATTGCCTTATCTTTGAAAGGAAAGAATCTTTCAGTCAGGGTCCTGGACAAAAAAGACGCGAAGAAGCTTGGCATGGACGCCTATCTTGCTGTTGCGAAGGGATCGAACGAAGAACCCAAATTTATCGTGCTCGAGTATAAAGGATCGAAAGGCGCGCCCGTTGTCCTCATCGGCAAGTCGGTAACCTTTGACAGCGGAGGAATATCTCTGAAGTCCTCGGAAGGCATGGAGAAGATGAAATACGACATGGCAGGAGGAGCAGCTGTCCTTGGGGTTATGAAGGCCGCTGCCGCTTTGCGGTTGCCGGACCATCTCATCGGGATACTTCCCGCGACTGAAAACCTTCCCGGAGGGACTGCCACAAAACCCGGGGATGTGGTAAAATCTCTTAGCGGCAAGACGATCGAGATTATCAATACTGATGCAGAGGGGCGGCTTATTGTCGCAGACTCGATTGAGTATGCAAAACGCCTGAAGCCAAGGGCTATTATCGATATCGCTACCCTGACCGGCGCGTGCTTAATCGCCTTCGGCAATGAAGCGATAGCGATGATGGGCAATGACCGGAAACTGCTCGATGCACTGAAAGTATCCGGAGAAAAGACGTACGAACGTGTTTGGGAAATGCCGCTTTTTGAGGAATACAAAGAATATCTGAAGAGCGACATTGCCGATATCAGGAACATCGGCGGCAGAAACGGGGGACTTGTCACCGCAGCCTATTTCCTGTATGAATTTGCCGGAGACACCCCCTGGGTTCATCTTGATATCGCGGGGACCGCATGGATCGAAAAGGAAAAGCCCCATATGCCAAAGGGCGCGTCCGGCGTGGGAACAAGACTTATTCTGGATTTAATAAAGGGGTTGAAATGAGGCTTTTTAAATTATCGTTCATTATAGCTTTCCTGCTTATTCCCGCAGTTTCATTTGCCTGGGGGCCGCTGACCCATATTTACCTTGGCAATGAGTTGTTCTCCCTGGGGGCGCTCCTGCCCGCCGGACTTCTGGAAATCATGCGGCGCTACCGGAAAGATTTTCTTTACGGAACACTTATGGCGGATATCATCATCGGGAAAAAGTATATGCCTGATAACAAGAGCTCTCACAGCTGGGAGGTTGCCTTTGATCTTATGCGCTCGGCAAGAACAGACCAGCAAAAGGCTTTTGTCTATGGGTACATGAGCCATCTCGCTGCTGATACCGTAGCACATCATACGTACACCGCAGACAGAAAAAACATCGGGCATACGCTGATGGAAATGAAGGCCGATGCCATCATCGACAAGAGATACTGGTTTCAGGCTATCGCCATAGACAGAAAGACCCAGGTTAGAAATGATCTTTTCCTCGAGAATTCCCTCGAAAGGTTTATGTTTTCCTTCAAGACGAACAAGCGGATTTTCAAGGGCATGCTCTTGTTTTCAGTGATCAATCAGCAGAAGATCGGGGATTTCATCGACAGGAACCTTGCCACTTCAATTCCGGTGCGGGAAAAGATTGAAAAGCTGCATGAGGAGTCCCTTGACAGTATTATCGATCTTTTTCAGAAATGGGAATCGTCGGATGTCGTAAATATAAGTCCCAGCGGTATTATACATAAGGGAAAACTGGCAAAGACCTTTTTTGCTTCATAAGAGTTGCCTGCTTAAAAAGATACTCTTTATCTCCGGAGTAATCCTTTTACATTCGTCATTCCGTTTCCATTTCTCACTGGAAAAGTTTTCTCGCCCGGGAAATGCGGCAATCAGTCAGTCATGGCAGGCATACAAGTATAAAAACCTTTTGTAATAAAGCATTTAGCTGCCTTTGAAATCAGTTTGTTTGTATAATAAGGTGAAGTCGATTCAGACAGCAGACGTCCTGCAACGGTGCAGCATTGACGGCTTTTTCTGTGCACAGGCGGTTTTTTGGCGCAGATCAATTGCAGTTTTTGTTTCAGGCGAAAGGCAAATTTTTTTGCGGCTTTTTTCTATCGGGGCAGTATCAGGAAAAAATTGTTTCCGTATTGCGTGGGTTCGTAGCCGACGATACCGCCATGCAGCTCAACAGTGGTCTTGATGAAGGCGAGGCCGTGTCCGGTGCCGGGCCTGTTGAGAACGTTGCTCCCGCGGTATTCATCCTCGAAGATTTTATCCCTGTCTTCCGGAGGGATATGGGGACCCGTGCTGAACACATTGTATTTGATGCCGTCTTTACCGTGGCCGAAATAATCCCGGATGATCTCGTGGCCGTAGGAGATATATTTTTTCCTCTCTCCTGAATCAGTGATGATCTCCTCGGTATATTTCAGCGCGTTCGAAAAGAGATTGGCATATACCTGGGCCATGAGACCGATATCGACTACGCTGACTGTTTCCTGGTCTGGTATACCGCTTGCCTGGTAATTAACCGAGATTCCCATATTGCTGAATTTGTGAATGAAGCGCTCAAGCTGAGGCTGCACCACATCTCTGTTTATGTAACATTGTTTGGTGAGAAGAGTGAGGCGTCCTTTGTCAAAATGGCTCCTGCGGAGCAGGGTCTCGAGAAAAAGGCTCATGTTCTTATGGTGTTTTTCTATGTTTTCGAGTTCTTCCATCAGCCCCCTGTTGATCTCATTCATTTCTGACAGAAGACCTTCCAGGAAAAGCCGGTCGTCCGGGAATCCGCCGGCGTATTGCCCTGTTTCTTTTTCCAGTTGTATATTCTTTTCAATCTTGCGTCTCATATGCTTCAGATAAAGCTTGTAGATGATGTTAGGGGCGATGATATTGTGTTCTATGTCAGCGACAAGGGAGCGGATGAACCTCAGATGTTCGATGTATTTTTCGAGTACGAGCTTGTTGTGAATGCTGTAGCCGATGCGGTTTGCGTATTTCTCAAGAAAGAGTTCGCTGTGAGGGCTCAGGTCAACTGCGGGATACACTTCAAGGAGGCCGAGGATATCATCCTTTGTTTTGAAAGGCAGCTGATCAATGAGCATTGTTTTTCCCCGTATGATCAGCACCAGGCTGTTCACATCCGTATAAAAGAGGTTTCCTTCCGATACGATTTCATAAGAAGGCGGGGTGTGCAACTGAATTCCTGCATCTTCAGTTGACGCGGCGAGTGACAGATCGTTTGTCTTCGGGTCGATCAGATAGAGCCTTGCGTCAAGGGCAAAGAACCCTTTCGGGATTGCGACACAGAGGCTGTAAAAATCCTCAAGGCTGTCGAATTCCTGCGCAAGGTCGAAAAAGGTCGTCAGGGCGTTATTTTC
>JAOUFP010000232.1 GCA_029858145.1 Nitrospirota bacterium
GCAGATCCCGCTGCTGCCTGTCCTATGTCTGTTGCCGTTCATGACCGGCATGCTCACAGGAATAACCGTCGGATTTGTAGGCAGCACGTTTCCCCTCCTTATCAGCATGACCGGCGGGGTCTCCCCCGCCCATATGTCCCTCGCCTTCGCAGCGGGTTTTATAGGCGTTCTTCTGTCTCCCGTGCATCTCTGCCTCGTCCTTACAAAAGAATATTTCAAGGCCGACCTGTGGGGTATCTACAAAAAAACATTGCCTGCCAGCGCAATTATATTTATCGCAGCGCTCATAGAATATTCGCTTCTCCGCTGAAACGGATGCACCCTCACATCCACGTCCACCGCGGCCGCGCTCAGGCCGCCCAGGGGATATTCACCCGCAAATAAAAAATGAATTCTCCGCGTCCTTTGAGTCTCCCCGGTTAAATGTCCCTGTAATTATCATCTCTCCCTGCAATACAATTTTGTGCTATATTTACAGAAGACATGCTAAAGGAACTCAGCATTAAAAACCTCGCGATCATCGGGGACCTGTCCGTCAGTTTCAGCGAAGGCCTGAATGTCCTTACGGGGGAAACAGGAGCAGGCAAATCGATCATCGTCGACGCGCTCAGCCTCGCCCTGGGAGACAGGGCCCAGTCGGACATGATCCGCTCAGGGGAAAAAGAGGCATCTGTCCAGGCGTATTTTGACCTCGCGGATTCACTGCCCCTGCCGGATATCGGAATTGATATTTCTGAAGGCATTGTCCTTCGCAGAACGCTTTCCGCGTCAGGCAAGAGCAGGGCCTACATCAATGACACGATGGTAACGCTCACCACACTCTCGGAAGTCGGCAAGTCCCTTGTGGACATTCACAGCCAGCATGAGCATCAGAGCCTTCTGAAGGCGGACAAGCAGCGAACAATGCTTGATTCCCACGGCGGGTTACACAGCGAACTTGATGCACTGTCTTCGCTCTTTCGCGACGTTCAGCGCCTTAAAAATGAGCTCGGCGACCTCGAGGCAAAAACAAAAGAGCGGGCCCACAGGACTGACTTCCTGCGGTACCAGATAAATGAAATCGAGGCTGCTTCACTGAAAACTGCAGAAAGGGAGTCGCTCGAAGAAGAAAGAAATATACTCGCCAACCTGACCAGATTAAATGAACTGGCGGAAACATCCTACTCCCTGCTTTATTCAGCAGACAACTCATGTACAGAACAACTGTCTTCCGTACTGTCGCGATTGCGCGACATGCACGCGATAGATCCCGGCACTGAGGAAACGCTGAAGATAATAGAGTCGGCATTGCCTTTGGTTGAAGACGCTGCGATCGCGTTACGGGGCTACAGAGAGAAGTATGACGCTGAGCCCGAAAGGCTGGAGGCAGTCGACGACAGACTCGAACTGATAAAGAAACTGGGGAAAAAATACGGAGACGGGATAGAGGATATCCTCCGCTACCGGGAGAAGGCAGAGGAAGAATTGAACGCGCTTGAGTACTCTGATGCAAAGCTTTCCTCCATGAGAGCAGACCTCCGCCTGAAAAAAGAGGCCTTGCAGCAGGCAGCCCTCCTCCTTTCACAAAAAAGAACAAAAACAGCCCGCAAACTCGAAGCGCTCATCACCGCGAATCTCAAAGACCTCGCCTTCGGGACACCTGCCTTCAGGATAGATTTGCTGCAGGAAAAAGACGCCGACGGAACATACCTCATCACCGTTCATGGAATGGACCGCGTAGAATTCATGTTTTCGGCAAATCCCGGTGAACCGCTCAAGCCCCTTTCGAAAATAATCTCCGGAGGTGAACTTTCGCGGGTCATGCTTGCCCTGAAAAGCATCCTCGCCAAGGCTGACAATCTGCCGGTCCTGATCTTCGACGAAGTTGACGCGGGCATAGGCGGGAGAACCGCCGAGAGCGTCGGGAAAAAACTTCGTGCCATATCGGAAAAGCATCAGCTCCTCTGCATAACCCACCTTCCTCAAATAGCGAGTCTCGGTGATTTTCACCTGAAAATAGAAAAGAAAGATCAGAACAAAAGAGTACGCGTTGATGTGCGTCCAATCGAAGGCGGTGAACGACAGGATGAGATCGCCAGGATGCTGAGCGGCACAACAACGGAAACTTCACTGAAGCACGCGGAAGAGCTTCTTGGCAGGGAGAGATGAAAGGTGTCATAAAAATAAACGGCGAGCACTGCAAGGGCTGCAGATACTGCACAGAAGCGTGCCCCGCGGGTGTCATCGCCCTGAGTGCTGATTTTAACCGGAGCGGATATTTCCCGGCAATCGGGAAACATCCGGAAAAATGCACCGGCTGCGCAATCTGCGCACACATGTGCCCGGAACTGGCCATCGAGGTTTACCGTCATAATAACCACGGCGAAAAACCCCGGGCCGCGCAACGGAAAGGCCGCAAATAAATCGCCGGAGCCCCAGCCTCTGCAGGCTTCGCGTCCATCAGGAAATTCAGCACCGCATACCGCCGCCGCCAAACCCGCCTCCGGCACCGCTCAGGCGACCTGAACAGGCCACTTTCCTGTTGCCCTAATATATATCCTGCGCTATACTTATACGGCAAAACCTCTTTATATAATCCTGGGAGATAGAATGTCTTTTTTCGGTGAAGTTTTTTCGAGCGAGATCATCAGAAAGCCGGTGCTTGATCCGAAGGGTGAGGAAATCGGAAGAGTGAAAGATTTTGTGATAATCAAGGGCGAGACTCTCCCCAAAATATCCGCGCTCATCATCGAGAAGAAAAAACAGCTGTTTCATCTTCCCTGGCATCACCTGAACATATTCAATAAAAAAATAATCTCCAGCAAGGTCTATGGCGACAGCCTGCAGCCATATGAATTAAAGGAAGAGGACCTCCTGATCGTCAGGGATATCCTCGACAAGCAGATCGTTGACGTCAACGGCGCAAAAGTCGTAAGAGTGAACGATATAAAGCTGGAAGGCCTCAAGACCTTCGCGGTTTTGACTGCAATCGACGTCGGCATACGCGGCATCATGCGCCGTATGGGTGTTGAACGCGGCGGGGAGGACCTCTTCAAGTTCTTCAAGAAAAGCCTCCCCTATTCACTCATAAGCTGGAACTATCTGCAGCCTCTCGAACCGAAGCTCACAAAGATATCGCTCACCGTCCCGAGACAGTTACTCTCGGAGCTTCATCCGGCAGATATCGCCGACATCATCAGCAGCGTATCCCAGAAGGAAGGCGTCAGCTTCATTGACAACCTTGACGTCGAGACCGCTGCCGAGGCCCTGTCAGAGCTTGAATCCGAGGTCCAGACAGACATCATCAGCAGAATGGACAGTGAACGGGCCTCAGAGATCATAGAGATGATGCCCCCTGACGATGCCGCTGACATCCTGAGTGATCTGCCTGCTGAAAAGGCACAGGAAATACTCGAAAACCTCGAAAAACAAGAGGCCCAGGATATCCAGGAGCTACTGGGCCATGAGGAAGACACCGCCGGCGGCCTGATGACAAATGAATACATCGCCTGTACTCCCGAGATGACTCTCCAGGAGACGACCGATAAATTCAAAACCGAAGCCAAGGAAGTAGAGACCGTCTATTACATCTACGTTCTGGATAAGAACGAAAAACTCATGGGCGTAGTGTCGCTCAGGGAAATGCTTCTTGCGGAACCGGATTGCCTTCTCGCCGATATCATGGAGACAAATATAAAGACTGTCTTGCCCGGAGACGATGAAATGGCTGTCGCAGCGATCATCTCAAAATATAACCTGCTTGCCATTCCCGTCGTGGACGAGGAAGGGTACATGCACGGGATAGTCACTGTGGACGACATCATTGATATTGTGCTGCCGCCGGCAGCCCGGAAGAAGAGGCGCAAAGTATGAGCCGCTGGAGGCGCCTTCTCTTATTTCTTTCCATTATGGGTCCGGGCATTATTACCGCCAATATCGACAATGACGCGAGCGGCATCACTACTTACTCAGTTGCCGGAGCGCGTTTCGGATTTTCACTGTTGTGGACCCTTATCCCCACAACCATAGCGCTCGTTGTCATTCAGGAGATGATCGCCCGGATGGGCGCGGTGACAGGCAAAGGCCTTTCCGACCTGATACGGGAAAACTATGGCGTAAGGTCCACATTTCTCATGATGATCGGATTATTTATCGCAAACCTCGGCACGACCGTCGCAAATTTTGCCGGATGGGCGGCAAGCATGGAGATTCTGGGTCTGAGCAAGTATATCCTGGTCCCCATAGGGGCAATCGGAATATGGATGCTGGTCACGCGGGGCAGCTACCGGCTCGTCGAAAAAATACTCCTCATCGCATGCCTGATGTATTTCGGCTATGTGATATCAGGTTTCATGGCCCATCCCGACTGGTCGGAGGTTTTCCAGAAGACCGTGCTTCCCGACATAAAGCTGGATAACGAATACATTTATCTCTGCATCGCGATAATCGGCACAACCATCACTCCCTGGATGCAGTTTTACCTGCAGTCCTCCATAGCGGAAAAAGGAATCAACAAGGAAGAATACAATGCAACGCGCCTTGATGTCATTATCGGCTGCAGCATCACCGATATCATAGCTTTTTTCATCATTGTGACCTGCGCGACCACGCTCTTTTCTGCCGGCATCCGCATCAATGAGGCCTCGGAAGCGGCACAGGCGCTCAGGCCCCTTGCGGGGAATTACGCGTCGCTGATTTTCGCCATCAGCCTCGCGAACGCCTCCCTGCTTGGAGCGATAATCGTTCCTCTGGCAACCGCGTATTATATCTGCGAGGCAATGGGGTGGGAGCGCGGAGTCAATAAAACATTCAGCGAAGCGCCGCAATTCATGTGGATCTACACCATTATCATCGGTCTGTCAGCCTTTCTGGTCCTTTTGCCGGGAGCGCCCCTCGTAGTTCTCATGGTTTTTTCCGCTGTGGTAAACGGACTTCTCCTGCCCTTTGTCCTGGTATATGCCATTTCCTTGGTGAACAATAAAAGGATCATGGGTGAATATGTAAACAGCAAAAGCTACAATTACATTTCCTGGGGCACCATAATAGCAATAATTATACTTACCATCGTACTTGTCGCAACCACGTTTGCCCCGGTCATCAGGGCATAAAAAAATAGCGGACAGGAAGACCCTTTGTCCGGGTATCCTGCAGAGAAACAGGTCTTTCGTTTATAATAGACAAAACATGCCCGGAGAATCAGATGGTCAAAACAATTGAGTGGTCAAACGGAAAAGTAGTCATGCTCGATCAGTCCCGGCTTCCGATCGACGTAGTCTATAAAGAATGTGACAAC
>JAOUFP010000233.1 GCA_029858145.1 Nitrospirota bacterium
CTATAGCGTTCAACAGGTGCGTTTCCTGAGGCGATCGTCTTCGCATATTCAAGCACCTGCTGTCTCTGCATATCATAGGCGGACTTCGCTATATCAATCGACAGATTCAGGGGATACTTTATCTGCGGGTCAAACCACCGGTCAAGATAGTTTGTTACCACCCCGCTGGACACAATAAAAAGAAAAACCGACGGGATGAGCGTCATAATCACGATGATAATAACGAACCTTGTCTTGAACTTGTATCCGGGTGTTTTTTGCTTTCTTTCCATGTAAATCCTGAACAGGCTTTTGCCCACAAAGAACATCAGCGTAAACAGCGCGACAAGGTTGAGATTCAGGAGAATAAAGAGAAGCAGTTTCGTGGAAAAAGGGACATCTTCAAGCCCCATGTAGTGGAGTTCCACGCCGAAAATAAAAACAATGAAAACCGCTATTGATGTTATGAAGAGCGTATATTTAAAGTTCTTCACCTGGCTCCTTCAATAGTGAAAACAGGGGAATCCCTGACAACCTTGAACTCGTTTTCGCTCAGAAAAATAAAGAGGTACCCTATAACAGGAGGAAGCTTCCGGATTTTTGACTCTACAGTGACCCTTATAAAATACTGTCCGGGATCGATTTCCCGTGTATTTGTCAGTTTCATATCCTTCACCGACAGCGTCCCGCCGATCATTGATTCAAAAGACCTGAAGCGCTTCTCAAGGAGCGTATTGCCATCAGCAATGTTCGCCACATATTCTTTCTTGATCGGATCGGCCTTCAAGGTTCTTACATTCATTTTCCCCAGCACAAATTCATCCGGCCATACCCTCCATATCCTGAAGAGGTCGACATAAAATTTCAGTTCCTTTTCTATCCCCTTTTTTATCTCCTGCAGGCTCTGATCTTCGAGATTGAGGGTAAAAGACACATAGATATCATTATTGAAAAGCTTGACTTCAGGGCCGTTCACTGCCTGTCCTTCTGACAGTGCAGGGGAAAGAAGCGCAATAAGAAGGAAAAATATTATGTATAATCTTGACATATAAGGATTGACATCTCCAAAAAAATATTTTAATTATAGCATAACAATAGGTATAGTAATTGGGAATAACCCATGTGTGAAACGGAGGCTGGCTATGGAAATAACAACAGTCAAACTGGAGATTCCCGAAGGCTGCAATATCATAATTGGACAGACGCATTTCATCAAAACGGCCGAAGACCTCTATGAAATCATCGCCACGACCGTTCCCGGCGCACAATTCGGCATCGCCTTCACCGAAGCTTCGGGGCCGTGTCTTGTCAGAACAGAAGGAAACGATGCCGGCCTGACAGACATTTGCGTAAAAAACCTCCAGGCGGTAGGAGCAGGCCATGTATTTTGCATCCTGCTGAAAAATGCCTTTCCGATAAATATCCTCAACCACCTCAAACTCTGTCCTGAAGTATGCCGCATCTATTGCGCGACCGCCAATCCGGTTGAAGTCATTGTCGCCGAGACACCGCAGGGGAGGGGAATCATGGGCGTCATAGACGGTTTTTCTCCGAGGGGAGTCGAAACGCCGGAGGATAAGGCGCACAGGAGAGAATTTTTAAGAAAAATCGGGTATAAACTTTAGGAGTTGAACAACCATGAACATTCCGGAAATGAAATTCGACAAGGCGGGGCTAATCCCTGCCATTGTGCAGGACAGCAGAGACGGCGAGGTGCTGATGCTCGCCTACATGAACAGGGAGGCCCTTGAGAAAACCGTTTCGTCAGGATTTGCGCACTTCTGGTCCCGTTCGAGGAACAAGATGTGGAAAAAAGGCGAGACTTCAGGGCACGTGCAGGAAGTAAAAGCCGTTTTCTATGACTGCGACAAAGATGCTGTTTTAGTAAAGGTCATACAACACGGTCCGGGAGCTTGCCACACAGGCCACAGATCGTGTTTCTTTACTGATATCCATGGAAAAGAAACCGCTCAAAAGGTTTTTTCAGAAGCAGACGTCTACGGCAAGAAATGATACTTGACGACCTCTACCGCGTCATCCTTTCAAGAAAAAACAACCCTTCGGAGGAATCATACGTATCGTCGCTGTTTGGAAAAGGGAAGGATGAGATCCTGAAGAAGATCGGGGAAGAGGCGGTCGAAGTAATCATCGCCTCAAAGGCAGCGGACAAAAAACAGCTCGTGCATGAACTCGCTGACCTGTGGTTTCACTGCATGGTGCTCATGCCTGAGCATGGGCTGAGCCATGAAGACATATTCAGAGAACTCGAAAGCCGGTTCGGAAAAAAGGAGGCAGGCCATGAGTGATTGTCTGTTCTGCAAGATCAGCGCAAAAAAAATCCCCGCAAAACTGGTCTATGAAGATAATGAGGTTGTTGCGTTCGACGACATAAATCCCCAGGCCCCGGTGCATGTGCTTATCGTCCCGAAAAAACATATCTCCACATCCCTTGATATAACCGATGAAGATAATGCGCTGATCGGCCGGTTATTCCGGGCAGCAGGGAAGATCGCGGAAGAAAGAGGGGTTGCCCAACGGGGTTTCCGCCTGTTGATGAACACAAACGCCGAGGCCGGGCAGAGCGTCTATCATATCCACCTCCACCTCCTCGGGGGCAGGCAGATGCACTGGCCGCCGGGATGATGCCGGAAGACGGCCGGTTCCCGGTCGTATTTGACCATTCGCCCGCCTGTCGTCGCTGACCGCTTTACCCGCCTCCTGCAGTGAAAAAGGCGGCCTGGCCGGACGTTTCTGAACCAGCGAACCCGGAAAATGCCGATAACTTTTTATCCGCAGAGGCATAAATGCCTTCGAAGTCTTTTTCCTTTGAGTAATTTGCGCGAGCACCTGCTGTTTTTTGGCTGAAAGGAAAGGAAACTTCAGAAGACAGGGGAAAATGTTGCCAGCTGATCGACCGCACACAAAAAAGATATGGTGCCGAAGGCGGGACTCGAACCCGCATGGATCTCTCCACACGCCCCTCAAACGTGCGTGTCTACCAGTTCCACCACTTCGGCACAGCAGAAATATTACTATATTAACCGGAAAAATGCAATTAACTCCAGACAGGACAAGGCACATGCGCGGAAAAACCTTTAATAGCAACACCTTCCATGACATCTGCCATCTGAGGCAACTTCATGTTTTTATACAGACAGAATGATTCCTGCGGCGGCCGCATACTGCATCATTTCCTGTTTATATATTTTTTCTTATCGAGCGCAGGAAATTCTCGACAAGAAGGGGATTGAACTCCTTGCCTGACGCCTCTGTGAGTAACCCGCATATGACGGGGACTTCAAGCGCCCTCCGGTACGGTCTTTCTGTCCTGAGGGCATCAAAAAAATCCGATATCGCGATAATCTGACTTGCTATATGCTGTTTCTTGCCTCTTTTTTTCGTATCCGGATAGCCTGTTCCATCAAACCTCATATGATGCTCATAGGTCGCTATAACAGCGAGCTTCGGCACATCATGCAATTTCGAAAGATACAGCGCCCCGTACACCGGATGCTTTTTCATCTCATTCCATTCATTTTCATCGAGTTTTGCCTGCTTATCCAGCAGTTCTTTTGGAATGAACATCTTTCCAACATCATGCAACAACCCCGCGAGACAAATGTCATGGAGCATTTCACCCTTCAGGCCAAGGGATTCTGCCTGGCATATCGAAAGCACCGCGACATTTGTTGCATGCGCAAAGGTATATTCACTATGAGACTTCACAGGGCTTACCCCGCGGAGCACCCTGGTCTCCTGCTTAAGCGTCGAGATAAAGCTCATCACAACACTTTCAAGACCGGCCATGTCAAGGGGCTTGAATCTCGCAACCCCCTGATACAGCTCTTTCACCTTGCCGCGGTTCTCTTCCATCACCGCGGGGAAATCGTATCCCGCAGCCTTCAGATTGACCTCAACTACCCCCGAGGAAATATGCGGATACGCGCCTTTGATTGTGTCAGAGAGGGCGATTTCAGAGATGAACTCCTTCAACTCTTCCGGCGTGAGCCCCCTGGAGACAACGATCTTTTCTATCCCTTTTCTTCGCAGTTTTTTCATAAACCCGTTCATGTGGACACTTTTCCCTGCAAAGGGCAGATCGTTGACGATGAGCCTCTCGCCCAGCACGGCGATAGTGAACCTGTCTTCGTTGTAAAGTTCTTCGAGAATACCTGCGGACCTTTCCGACAGACTGTATACCGAAGGGTGTTCCTTTGAGTAGAGTGTGCAGTTCGACAGCGCAGTCATGAAAAGAGAAATCATCTCCAGGACTTTTCCGGTCATTATTCCTTCTTTTCCCTTTTTTCCATAGAGCAGGTTTGTGCCATAAGCTTCTCACTCACGGATCTTATCTCTTCATTGTCGGATACCAGGCCGACGGCAAGAAGCTCGCGGATCGAATCAGGAGGATAATTCCCGAGTGACCTGAAAATTTCCATTTTCAGCGCCTCAAGATATCCTTTGTAGAAAAGACTTCTCGCCTGGCAAAGACCAAGCAGTGCCCCGACGGCGGAACTGTCCCCTATCTCACCAAGAGCCCGGACTGCGTCTGTTTTTGAGCCGGACTCAGTACCGAAAATATCTTTCTTCTCCAGAATCCCGGCAAGATACGGCACCGCCTCTTTGATCCTGAATGCACCGGCAAGCCTTGCCGCCGCTCTCCGCAAATCTTCTTTTTCACTCTGAAGATGGAGCTTCAGAAATGGTATGGCATCTGGAGTTTTAAAATACAGCAACGTTTTTACCGCCTCAATGCATACATTGATGTTTTTGTGTTTCGCGAATTTTCTTATATGTGAAACATACGGTCTCCCGTCGCATTCCCGCAAAAGATACAGCATATTTCTGACGGCAAACCACCGTTTATCGTTCAATTTTTTTATGGCATAGGGATTGACGTCAGGGCCGATCGCCTTGAGAACAGACAGAAAAAACTTTCTCATGCTCGGATCAGGCTCTGAGAGCAACGCGTCAATCAGGGGAGGTATCACGCTCCTCCTGAGTGCCTTCGCGAGCCGGAAGACACCCTCCCTGTCTTTTCTGCCCCATAGTCTTAATGCATCGACAAATTTTGCAGCAAAGTCTTCGGAATGGAAAAAATATTCGATCATATGCGATGCGTCCTGACCGAACCTGCCGTGCAGCGAATGGGAAACTGCCGTGTTGTATACATCGAGTATTTCCTCGAATCTCCCGGTCTCGATGAAAGAACACGCACACCAGGAGAGTTTTGTAAGCAGGGCCAGATAATCATCATTCG
>JAOUFP010000234.1 GCA_029858145.1 Nitrospirota bacterium
GAACACACTCACCAGAATGTGTTCGGGCATTATCAGGTCGATGACCTGGTAGATATTTTCTCTGATGCTCATGCGCTCCCCCTCTCTATCAATAAATCCGGCGATTACTAATATACCGCTAAAGTTTCATCCGCTGCGCATCACATCACTGAAGCGCTTTAAAACCCGGCGTTAAAATAAAAATTCCCAATACCGTGAACGAAAGGGGGGAAATGTTGGCAACCCCGTGGAGAGACAGGGACATGCTTATGCCCTGTCGCATGACCTGCTGGAAATCTTTTCCCAGGTAGACTCATCGATTTCATCAACATATTCGGCAAGACCATACCTCTTGCTGCACTCCATGCAGCGCAAACTTACCGCACGTCAACCGAAGAGTAATTTTACCGGTCCGCCGCAGACTTTGCATTTCAGACTGATATCTTTCATCCTGTGTACCTATTGTATTCGATTTGCAGTTTTTTTTAAACAGTAACAGCCCGGCAGCCTTTCTTTAGTACGGCAATATACGTTATAATGAACATATTAATTCCCCGGATGTCAAACAGTCACATTGAGAATTTTCCTGCTGAACAAGATGGAATCTGCGAAAAACGCAGCGCTGCTCCCGGAGATGGATCTCAGCCAAAAGACCGGAGAGCTTTCTATTGACGGAGATGTTATGAATATAAAGAAAATTGTCGTCGGGCAGCTGGATGTCAACTGTTATATCGTATCGGATGATTCAAAATCAGACGCATTGATCATAGATCCAGGAGATGAATCCGAAAGAATCATTGATGTAATCGATTCTGCCGGACTGGAGCCAAAATACATACTTTTTACCCATGCACACTACGACCATGTCTGCGCGGTGAAGGAATTGCGTGACCGGTACAAGGCAGTTGTCGTGATGCACGAGCAGGAAAAGGAAACATATGGGATGACAGCTCAACTCTGCATGTCCTGGGGCTATGACGCCGAAGATTTTCCGGAAGCCGACCTGATCGTCAAAGACGGGGACATAATCTCCATCGGCTCCGTGCCTCTGAAGGTCATTCATACCCCTGGCCACACTCCGGGCAGCATCTGTATCTATGGGGAAAACACTCTTTTCACCGGGGATACCCTTTTTAAGGGTTCTGCCGGGAGAACGGATCTCCCCGGAGGAGACTTCGGACTCCTGTCAGCCTCACTCAAAAGACTCATGCTTCTTCCCCCTGAAACAGCGGTTATGTGCGGACATGATGATGTAACATCGATTGCAGATGAAATGAGAAATAACCCTTTTATTAAACGAAGGTGAAGCACTTTTAAAAAACATGAAAAACAACTGCAACAGTGCTGAAAGCTTAATACGTTACATGAAAGATATAGAGGATGGTTTTACGCAGCATGAAAGCCGCCTCTCAAAGGTAAAATATCTTGCGCTTGATATATCCTCAGAAATGGAAAGCCTGAATTCCTTTATTCAGCGACATACAGCTGTCGTCTGTCCGGAGTGCAGCAGTGTATGCTGCATCAACCGGCACTCTTACCATACCTTCGATGACATTGTTTACATTCACGCGATAGGAGAAAAAATTCCTCTCCACAAGGCAGATATCGACCATGCGGCCCCCTGCCAGTTTCTCGGCGATCTCGGATGCACCATTCCCCGGACAATAAGGCCCTACCGCTGCAACTGGTACTTCTGCGCTTCCCTTCTTGATCACATTACGGAACACAATTCAAACCGCCGGTACCGGTTATTTATCAGTCTCCTGCAGCAGATCACCGGGAAGAGGCAAAAATTGATGGAAGAATATGCGTCAGCGATTAAAAGTGCGGTTATACCGCGTCTTGGCAAATCTGATAACTTCTTGTATTATTGACACTTTTTGGCATATAGGATAATATTTAAACTACACTATGACAGATAAAACCACACTCATAAAAGAAGCGCAGAAATATTTGGCAAAGGGTCAGCTGGATAAAGCTATCGCTGAATGGGAGAAAATTCTCAGAGACTATCCGGATGGCAACAACTATAATTTTACAGGCGACCTCTATCTCAAAAAGGGAGACAAGAAAAACGCCATAGAATCCTACCACAAAGCTGCGAATATTTACAGACACGAAGGCTTTTCCCTTAAGTCAATCGCCCTGTTCAAAAAGGTGCTCAATATTAATCCGGGCAGTGCGGATGCCCTTTACGCGCTCGGAGAACTGAGCGAAGAAAAAGAACTGATAACCGACGCGATAAAATATTATCTCGCCGCTGCGGACAGTCTCGCAAAAGAAGGCAGAAAAGATAAACTGCTTGGGATATATGAAAAGATACTTTCTCTTTCTCCTTCGAACATACCCCTCAGGATCAAAGTTGCGGAGATATTCACCAAGGAAGGGCTCAAATCAGATGCCGCCAGGGAGTATCTCTATATTGCCGGCATTTATGAGGACAAGGGAGATATTCACAAGTCAAAGGATTTTTATCGGAAAGCGATTGATCTGCAGCCGCTGACCAAGGATGCGGTCGTAGGACTGAGCCGTCTGTATGAAAAAGAGAGGGACACGGAAAAAGCGGGCGAACTCATGAAGGAAGCCGCCGTGCTCTTTCATGATGATGTTGAAATACTGATGCGGGCAGCAGAACTTACTCTGGCACGGAACGACTTCAGAAATTCCAAATCATTCCTTTCCCGAATAAATGAGATAGACCCTCAAAATACAAGGTCCCGCAGGCTGCTGGGGGAAATATATTTAAATGAGGGGCAAAGGGAAAAAGCATGGCGGGAATATAACGTTGTCCTTGATGAGATGATACGCGAGGGGCAGCTTGAAGACGCGGCAAATTTACTCGAAAGCTTCAGGGAAATCGAACCTGAAGAGACAGGGAAAAAACTCATTTCTCTTTATCGTCAACTCGGGGAAGACCTTCGTGTAGTTGAAGAGCTCACCTCGTTAGGCAATTTCTATTACGACAAAGGGATTGATGAGGAAGCCCTCGCCTGCTATCGTGAGGCCTTTGAAACAGCGTCTGATAACGACTTTTTGCGTCAGCGGATAGCAGAACTCAAAGGAGAAGAGCCCAGGGAAATCTCTGAGTTCCCTGAACCCTTTACACCTGAACCTGAACCCTTTACACCTGAACCTGAACCCTTTACACCTGAACCTGAACCCTTTACACCTGAACCTGAACCCTTTACACTTGAACCTGAACCCTTTATACTTGAACCTGAACCCTTTACACCTGAACCTGAACCCTTTGAAGAAGCCGTAAGTCGGGCCTCAGATCAACTTTCCACGAAGGCGGAAAAGACGGTTGAAGAGATTTTCACCGAAGCAGATATATTTGTGAGATACGGCCTTCTCCGCGAGGCTCAAAAACTTCTTGAAGGGCTCAAGCTGAGAGTGCCCGAAAGCATCGACCTTCACCTGCGACTGAAATCCGTATACGCCGATACTGGAGATAAAGAGTCCGCAGTTACGGAATGTCTTATTTTGAGCGAACTGTACAGTCGCGGCGGAGACACCGGAAACGAGCAGAAAATGCTCGGAGAAGCTTACGGAATATCACCTGATGACCCGAGACTTCCGAAAAGGGAATTTACTGATTTACTCGAACCAACCGCTTTTCCGTCCGCGGATGCCGCGGACCTGACAGGAAATGCCCCCGAAGAGGAAACTTTTGTTGAGGACTACGAAGAAGAACTCGCCGAAGCAGATTTTTACGCGCGCCAGGGGCTGATTCAGGAAGCACTGAAAATACTCCTTAAACTGCAGGGACTTTTCCCGGAAAACAGGGATGTTGCAGAAAGACTCGAATCCATCGGGGGAGGAGTGGGGGTTCCATATGCATCTGGAATGCCCGGGACGGTGGAAACACCTGATATTTCCATGGAGCATCCCAAGGAAAAAGGTGAATCTCCTGCGGAAGTATTCGGGGGAGAAACTCAATGGGGGCAGGCGCTTTCTGAAAAGGAATCAGAGGGAAAAGAACGTGAAGATGCGCAGGCAGAAGAAGACGCGGGAGAGGAATTTGAAGACTTGTCATTCATTGAGCATGAGGTTGTAGATGCACAGGAGATACCCGAACCTGCGCTCGACGATGATGTTCTTGAAATCTTCCAGGAGTTCAAAAAAGGCCTTGAAGACCAACTCGAAGACGAAGACTCGGAAACTCACTACAACCTCGGCATCGCGTATAAGGAAATGGGACTGGTCGATGACGCGATTAAGGAGTTCCAGACTGCCAGAAATGACAAAAAAAGATTTTTACAGGCTTCTTCGATGCTTGGGGTATGCTACATGGAAAAAGGACTTTACTCACTTGCTGTCGATGTGCTGACAAAGGCGTTGGATAATATCGGAGAGAAAAATGAGTCATATTGGTCGCTCAACTATGAACTTGCCGAGGCTTATGAAAAAAACAGAAATCTGGGTGAAGCCCTCGATCTTTACACTGCAGTATACGGGTGGAACGCAAAGTTCAGGGACGTCTCCGAAAAAGTCAGCACACTGAAGACAAAAGTCTCACCCGCAGCCAGGCCGGAAAAACCGAAAGAAAAAAAGAATCGGGTCTCTTATCTCTGACAAATGGACTACTTAGAATACTATAAACTGAGCGAACATCCCTTTTCGAACGTAGTAGACAGCAGATTTTATTACAAAAGTCCGCAGCATTCAGACGCGCTCCTGCGGTTAAGATACGCTATTGATACAAGCAAAGGGCTTGCTGTAGTTATCGGCAACATTGGCGCGGGCAAGACCACCCTTGCCAGAAAAGTGCTTGAGGAGCTTGATGAAGAACATTACGAGGCTGCCCTGCTTGTTATCATACATTCATCCGTGAGCTCCGAATGGCTTTTCAAAAAATTCGCGATTCAGCTCGGAGTCAAAAATATCGTTGACAGCAAAGTTGAACTCCTGGGAGAAATATACCGGAGGCTTCTGGAGATCAACGAAGAGGGCAGGAAGGCGGTTGTTCTCATGGATGAAGTCCAGATGCTGAATTCAAAGGAAATCATGGAAGAATTCAGGGGCCTGCTCAACATGGAAACACCGGAGGGGAAGCTGGTCAATTTCATCTTTTTCGGCCTCCCTGATCTGGAGAAGGTACTCTCTCTTGATGAACCTCTCAAGCAGCGGGTCGCGGTGAGGATAAAACTGGCCGCCTATTCGGAGGAAAACACCCTTGATTATATATCCCACAGATTAAAGATCGCGGGTTGCAATGCGAACATCTTCACCCCGGAGGCCATACGGCTTAT
>JAOUFP010000235.1 GCA_029858145.1 Nitrospirota bacterium
CGTCAAAGCTGAACTCCGTCGTCTCGAATATTTCACCGTCAGGCTTGAAGGTGACTTTCGTCCCCCTGCCCCTTGTCTTGCCGACAACCGTCAGAGGACCTGACGGCTTCCCCCGCTCGAACCTCTGCTGAAACACCTGGCCGTGCTGTTTTATCTCGACTTCGAGCCACTCGGAAAGGGCGTTGACCACTGATATGCCGACCCCGTGCAGCCCGCCTGATATCTTGTACGCTGTTGATTCAAACTTGCCTCCTGCATGCAGCTCCGTCAGCACAACCTCGGCCGCGGTCCGGCCTTCTGAATCGCCGGGATGAGGGCCTGTCGGGATTCCTCTGCCGTCATCCGTAACCGTGCAGCTTCCGTCGTGATGGAGAATCACCTCAATAGTGTTGCAATAGCCTGCCAAAGATTCGTCCACGCTGTTGTCCACCGCCTCATACACCAGATGGTGCAGTCCGTCCACCCCGGTAGAGCCTATGTACATGGCAGGTCTTTTCCTGACGGCGCTCAGTCCCTTCAGAACCTTGATATCTTCCGCGCCGTACGTTGATTCGGTTGTATTCATGTTGTCCTCGTTTTCTTCCATTGTTTCTCTGGGTACCTCTATATTCATTGTTGATTGTGTTGCCGGAGAGTCTTCAGATCCTCATCGGCATAATTACACAGCGGTATTCCGTGTCTTTTTCATCCCTTACCAGCACAGGACTCAACGGTGCCTGCATTTCCAGAATGATATTTTCGGAAGACATCGCCGCGAGAATGTCTATCAGATAGCGGGCGTTGAACCCCATGGAAAGGGTTTCGCCGGTATAGTTCACCGCGAGTTCATCCTGAGCCTCTCCCATATCAGGGTTCGACGAGGTGATCACCACCAGATTGTCGGTCAGGTCAAGCCTGACCGCGTTTGATCTTTCCTTCGACATGATCGAGACCCTGCGAAGGGTCTTTATAAAGGGATCCTTCTGGAGTATGACCGTCTTTTCGTTGCCCGACGGTATCACCTGTTCATAATTCGGATAGGTCCCTTCGATGAGCCGTGTGAGGAACTGTATATTTCCTATGCTGAACATGACATGGTTTTTGCAGAAAGTGACCTTGATATTCTCCTCTGACTTGTCAAGGAGCTTCCTCAGCTCTATCGCAGCCTTTCGCGGAATAATATTTTTTCTCTCTTCCCTGACCGTCCCTTCAATGGTCTTGGAGGTCATCGCGAGCCTGTGTCCGTCAGTGCCGACGACGTTGAGCCTGCCTTCGGGGAGTATATGAAAAAGAATGCCGTTGAGCGTGTACCGTGTGTCACTCTCCCCCGCGGCATATACCGTCTTCTCGATCACCTCGATCAGAAGCTTTGCGTTGATATCTATTTCCTCCATATCTTCCATGCCGGGCCATGCAGGAAATTCCTTCGCCGACAGACAGGCAAGCCTGAAATTGCCTGCTCCCGCCTTTATTTTCACCCACTGGTCATCCACGGATTCCAAGATGAGCTCTGTGTCCACCTCCTTCACTATCTCGAACATCTTCCGGGCGGGGATACAGATCCTGCCTTCCTTTTCCACTTTTATATCGAGGGGTTCTTTCAAAGCGGTTTCCAGGTCCGTGGCTGTGATGTATGAGCCGTTTCTGCCCGCTTCCAAAAGAAAATGGCTCAAAATGGGCATGGTATTTCTCTTCTCCACAATATTCTGAATGTTTGAGAGCTTCTGCTGTATCTCGTCCTTGGAAACAATTAACTTCATAAAACCCCTCCTTAGTTTTTTATCTTCTGCAATAGATTTTCTATCATCCTGTTGAAGGTCTCGTCCTTGCCCCGTCTTTCTTCCATCTGCCTGCAGGCATAGATCACCGTAGCGTGGTCTTTCCCTCCGAAGGCCTTTCCAATATCGTTCAGCGACGAATCGGTAAGCTGCTTGCTGATATACATGGCGACCTGTCTCGGCAGCGCGATGTCTTTTGTCCGTCTCCGCGCCTTTATATCCGACAGTTTGATGCTGTAAAAATCGCATACTGTCTTCTGAATGGCGTCCACGGTTATCGGTCTTTCATCGTCCTGGATAATGTCTCTCAGTATCTTCTTCGTCGTCTCTATGTTTATCTCTTCCCCTGTCAGCGACGATTGAGCGGCGATCCTTATAAGGCTTCCTTCCAGTTCCCTGATATTTGATTTGATTTTACTTGCGAGATAATGCGCAACATCCTCGGGTATCTTCTTTCCCATCATCTCGGTTTTTTTATAAATAATCGCGATCTTCGTCTCCACATCAGGCGGCTGGATATCCGCGATAAGCCCCATGTTAAACCTTGACCTGAGCCGGTCGGTAACATCGCTGATCTCTTTCGGAGGCCTGTCGCAGGAGATGACGATCTGCTTCTGCTTTTCATACAGGGCGTTGAAGGTATAAAAGAACTCCTCCTGGGTCGCAGTCTTGTTGGCGATAAACTGGACGTCGTCGAGCAGGAGCAGGTCCAGGTTCCGGTATTTTTCCTTCAGTTCCGACATCTTTTCGTGTCTGATCGCGGAGACCACCTCATTGGTGAACTGCTCTGATGAAACATAGAGCACTGAAAAGTCATGCCTCCCGTTCATGACCTTGTTTCCTATCGAGTGCATCAGGTGCGTCTTGCCCAGTCCGACCCCCCCGTAGATGAACAGGGGATTGTATGTCTTTCCCGGTGATTCCGCAACAGCGATCGCGGCCGCGTGGGCAAACTGGTTGCTGTTTCCGGTAATGAAATTTTCGAACGTGTATTTCGGATTGAGGTAAACGCCTTTATTTGCAAGTCTTATTCTCTTGTTTTCAAGCTGGCTTATGATCTTTTTCTGTGTGGTGTCCTGTTTCTCCTCAACGCGGTACTTCAGCGTCACCGGATATCCGACGACCGTCTCAATGGAATCCTTGAGGAGGTTCGGATATGAATCTTCGATCCATTCCTTGAAAAATCTGTTCGGTATCTCCAGGGTTACTGTCTGTTCTTTTATGCTCGATATCTTTATCGGCTTGAACCATAAATCAAAGACGCTGCTGCCTACTTTACCCTCGATTTTTAGGAGGCTCTTACTCCAGATTTCTTCTAGATTCATATTTTTTCTTAAACCTTTACCAACAAGTTATTAACATTCTGTTAATAACTCGCTCATGAAAAGTACGATATTATAGCCTAATTTCATGCAGGTGACAATATCCCTGTTAGTTGGATGTTAGTATTTTGTAAGGTTCTCTTCTTTGTTAAATCTCTTGAGAACTCTCTGTGATTCTGAATATACTTGCTACGGACAATTTTCCTTCAAGATCAATAGTTTCTTCATATTTTACACTTACTGACAGGTACTATTATAACGACTTCTAATTTTTTATATATATAATATTAAAGAAGAGAAGAGAATTTTTGTTGGTAACGATCACCCGGGACATCAGGAATGCCTCATCTTCTCTTTCAGAAATTCCCTTAAAAACCTGTCAATACCGCCATCCAGCACAGAATCAACATCCCCGATCTCAAGACCTGTCCTGTGGTCTTTCACCATCCGGTACGGCTGAAGCACATATGATCTGATCTGATTCCCCCAGGCGATGTCCTTCTTGTCCCCTACAATATCCTCCATCTGTTTTTCCTTTGCCTTCATTTCGAGATCATACAGCCTTGCCTTCAGTACCTTCATTGCGACCGCCTTGTTCTTATGCTGTGACCGTTCATTCTGGCAGCTGACGACAATGCCGGAGGGAATATGCGTCAGCCTGACCGCGGAAGAGGTCTTGTTCACATGCTGGCCGCCGGCGCCTGATGCCCTGAACGTATCCATCTTTATATCGTCTTCCCTTATCTCCACCTCAGTATCATCTTCCACCTCAGGGCAGAGAATGACAGACGCAAACGAGGTGTGCCTCCTTTTGTTGGCGTCAAAAGGCGAGATTCTTACCAGTCTGTGAACGCCTGCCTCTGCCTTCAGATAGCCATAGGCATAATCGCCGCTGAAGGTGATGGTCGCGCTCTTGATTCCCGCCTCTTCACCCGGCTGGAGATCGACCATCTGGGCGTTGTATCCGCTGCGTTCAGCCCACCGCAGATACATTCGCATCAGCATCTGGGCCCAGTCCTGGCTTTCTATGCCGCCTGCGCCGGGGTGGATCGTCATAATGGCGTTATTTTTGTCATGCCTGCCGGAGAGAAGAGTGCGGAGTTCGATCTCTTCCAGGTCTTCCTTCAGGGATTCGATCTCTTTTTTGATCTCCTTCAAAAAAAGGTCCCCGCCTTCCTCATCGAGGATTCCTATGGATTCCTCGATGTAGAGGAGCCTGTTTTCGATCGCGTCAAAAGGGAAAACGGTACTCTCAAGCCGTGCTTTTTCCTGGAGCAGTACCCTGCTTTTCTCAGGAGAGGACCAGACGTCCTGCCGTGTCAGGTCCTGGGTTATTATCTCTATCGCCTCTTTTTTCGCAGCTATATCAAAGATAACCTCTTAAGGCACCTGTCTTGGATCTCAGCATTGAGAGTTCGTCTTTAAGTTCTGATTGTATCAGCATAATCTACCTCCATGAAGTTAAATTTATAAATAAAAGAACAGTAATCACTATGCAGAAATAGGCGAAGAGATCGCCGTAGCGGCTATAAAAGGTGACGGTATCGTCGGTTTTGACGTCACCCGACAGCACCTGCCTCTTAAACAGCTCTGTCTTTGCCGTGATCCTCCCGTTGCTGTCGATAAAACCGGAAATCCCCGTATTCGCGGAACGCATGACAGGCTTCCTGTTTTCTATCGCCCGGAAGACCGCCATGCTGAAATGCTGATACGGCCCCGCAGTCTTTCCGAACCATGCATCGTTGGTAACGGTAACAATGAAATCACCATTGTGGACATAAAATTTTCTGACCAGTCCAGGGAAAATGATTTCATAACATACCAGAGAACCGAAGCTTCCGAATTCTGTTTCTGCCTTGATGTACTGATCGCCGGGGACGTAATCTCCGATGCCAACTACGAGCTTGTCGATGAAAAAAAGAAGACTTCTCAGCGGAACATATTCTCCAAATGGTACTAAATGTATTTTATCATATTTGTAAGCAATTTTCCCCTGTTTGTCGAGCAGCAGCACGCTGTTTGTCAGGAACAGCTGATCATCGTACTTTTTTTTCGTCATCACACTGCCGAAGAGCAGATACGTATTCAGCGACCTCTGAAACTGCACACGCTGTGCGGTATTTT
>JAOUFP010000236.1 GCA_029858145.1 Nitrospirota bacterium
GGAGAAAGCCCATTCCGTTTGGGGCATCAATAAAAGGGATGTGACCCTGAATTTATTTGCTTGACAATTAATTTTGTCATTGGCTACATTTGAAGTACAATCGGTAACCGTTTGCCATGTCAAAAGTATCCTCGGGCATCAGAGCATTAGACCAGCTGATCAATTTTCTTTATATCGGCGACAACGTGGTATGGGAAGTTGATGCAGGAGCTTTCTATGATATTTTCATCCGTTCTTTTTTGCGGCAGACCTTTTCCGATTCACAGAAGGTCATCTACGTCAGCTTCAACAGATCGCCTCAGAGTGTTCTTAATGAACTCAGGGATATCATCAAGACTGAGCAGTTCATATTTGTCGATTGTTTTACGGCAGGAAAAGGTAAAAACGATGCAACATTTGTCAGATTTTATGACAATCCGGAGGACTTCAATGTCGTCAGGATCGAAAGCCCCAAAAATATCGATGAGTTCACTGCGACGCTGAACGAAATAGAGGACAGTCTCCCCCCTGGTGCCCGCTACGTCTTCGACAGTCTCACCGGCATGCAGGATCTCTGGGGTGACGAAAATGTCACATATAAATTCTTTACCTACATGTGTCCTCGTCTCTTTGACCTTGATACCGTTGCTTACTGGATACTGGAAAAAGAGGCCCACAGCCAGAAATTCAAGGCAAACCTGAGACACATCACCCAGGACGTCTTCGATCTTTATGCGCGGCGGGATAAATTGTATATAAAGGCGATAAAGTTGTCGGGCAGACAGGACCGGGAAGCTTTTAAGCCGCATAGCTATGAAATTTCAAACGATAGCGTAAAAATCGCTTCGCTCAAAAAAGAGCCCTCTACCGATCTCGGTTACAGGCTGAAGGAACTTCGGATAAGAGCTGGGCTGAGTCAGAAAGACCTGGCCGACAAAGTGGATGTGACGCCAAGCTTCCTTTCCCAGTTGGAGAATAATCAGATCAGCCCTTCGCTGAATTCTTTTATCCAGATATGCAGAGCCCTCGGCGTGAGTGCCGCCCGGTTTCTGGAGGCTGAGCAAACAGCGACTTACCCCTGGCTTTTTCGAAAAGAGTCGGTTTCCGCACAATGCGCGCCTTTGGGAGACGGCGCCAGAGGGTATGGGATTGTAGGTGATGAAAAATTATCTGCCAGGGTAGTGGTAATACCGGCGGGAGTCATTTTGAGAAAGCATTTTCATGCATCGAAAAGCCCCGAGTTCGTTTATGTGATAAGAGGCAGTGTATCGGTAACTATTGACGGCAAACAGGAAGTTCTGAATTCCGGGGATAGTGTTTACCTAAAGGAGATTATGCCGGCACAGTGGAAGGGAGAAGGAGGTGATGAAACAGAACTGCTTGTAGTTTGGTAAAATGTTGCCTGACAGCTTTTTTCGTTTGAAGAAGTGCGCGTGTTTTTTTTGTCCACGCGCATTACAAATACTTAATTATGTTGGGCGGAAGTTTAGTAGTACTTAATCGGGAGGTGTAAGGATATATTGATGATCAGTGGAATAAATCGAAACGCAGGCTTTAATAATTATCCATGGAGGAAAAAATGAATTTACAACAACCGAATGCAAATGATGCAACGAGAACTACGAACCGTTCAAGAAGTGTTTCACCCATGAGTGGAATTTGCACACGCTGTATTGACGGGTGCAGAGGAAACTGTGAGATCTTTAAGTCGACATTCAGAGGCAGGGAGTTACTGTATCCGGGACCTTTTGGCACCATAACCGCGGGAGGTGACAAGAATTATCCTGTCGACTATTCTCATCTGAATATTCAGGGGTATGCGTTTGGCGCCAAAGGCCTTCCGGAAGGACAAAAGGGCGACCCTGATACCGCCAGATTTCCGAATGTCAATACTGAAACCGCCTATGGCTGGGACAAAAAAGTAAAGATGAAAGTGCCGATCTTTACCGGCGCGCTCGGCTCGACTGAAATCGCCCGCAGGAACTGGGAACATTTTTCGATAGGAGCTGCCATTTCAGGTGTGACTATTGTCTGTGGTGAAAATGTCTGCGGCATTGATCCGGAGCTTGAATTGAACAGCAATAATAAGGTAGTCAAAGCACCGGATATGGACCGCAGGCTTGAGCTGTACCGTCGCTATCATCAGGGATATGGCGAGATTCTCGTACAGATGAATGTTGAAGATACCCGTTTGGGAGTGGCTGAATACCTCATTGATAAGCACGGCCTCGAGACGATTGAACTGAAATGGGGACAGGGCGCAAAGTGTATTGGCGGAGAAATAAAGGTCAACTCCATGGAGCGAGCTCTTGAGTTGCAGAAGCGCGGTTACATTGTGACTCCTGACCCGTCTGATCCTGTGGTGCAGGCTGCATTCAAAGACACGGCGATTAAAGAATTCGAACGGCACAGCAGACTCGGATTCATAGATGAAGTTGACTTTTACGCTGAAGTCGGCAGACTGCGGAAACTCGGTTTCAAGCGGATCACATTGAAGACCGGGGCTTACGGGCTGCGTGAACTGGCCATGGCCATTAAGTGGAGTTCCAGGGCAGGGATCGATTTGCTCACCATCGACGGTGCTCCCGGCGGCACCGGCATGAGCCCCTGGCGCATGATGGAAGAATGGGGTATGCCCTCGCTCTATCTGCATGCGGCAGCATATGAGTTCGCCCAGATTCTGGAAGACCAGGGTGAGCGTGCGCCCGATCTCGCTTTTGCGGGCGGCTTTAGCAGTGAAGATGGCATATTCAAAGCGCTGGCGTTAGGTGCTCCGTTTACCAAGGCTGTCTGCATGGGACGTGCCCTGATGATCCCCGGCATGGTCGGCAAAAACATTGCGCTATGGATGAAAGAAAATGATCTCCCGAAATCCGTAAGCGAGTATGGCTCCACGGTTGAAGAAATCTTCGTCAACTACGAGGAAGTAAAACAGCTCGTCGGCAACGAGGAGATCAAGAACATCCCGCTCGGAGCAATCGGCATTTACAGCTATTCCCAGAAGATCAGGGTAGGACTGCAGCAGTTGATGGCGGGCGCCCGCTGCTTTAATGTCCCTTCGATTACGAGAAATGAGATCATGTCCCTTACCGAGGAATGCGCCAGAGTTACCGGAATTCCCTATCTGATGGAAGCTTACAGGGACGAAGCGATTGAAATTCTTAAAGGAAACGGTGCTGTTGCAAATCGCAAGCGGAAGTCTAAAGAGAAAGCCTTCGCAGCGAAATGAGATTATGCCGGTGATGTGTCAGAGGCTGTTTTAAAAACAGGGCTGAACAGACACGTTTTCCAGGCAGGTCTCAGCTCTCGTGGGCAGTATTTGCCGTCCGGTCCGGTGCTTCCGGACCGGGCGGCACTGATGAAATGAAGGGGAAATGATGAATAAGACAATGGCTGCTATTCTCAGAGTACTGGATGGAACATCGGACATTACCGGTTCGCGCGAGATCGCGAAGAAACTCAGATTCCACGGTGTTGAACTCACCGAAAGGACAGTTCGCTATCACATGAAGATCCTTGATGAGCGGGGCTACACGGAAGTTTTCGGGAAAGAGGGAAGACGGATTACTGCGAAGGGAAGGATCGAGTTGCAGCATGCCCTCGTGTCCGACAAAGTGGGCTTTGTAATAGGCAGGATCGAGACCCTCTCGTATCTGACCACTCTTGACCTCAGAACCATGGAAGGCACAGTAATCCTCAACGTGTCGTTTATTCCCGAAGAGAGGATACGGGAGGCCCTGACAGTCCTTCGGAAAGTGATGGCCTCTCCCTTCGCGATGTGCGACAGGCTGGTTCTTGCCAGAGCCGGTGAGCGCATCGGGGACATTACGGTCCCCTGCGGTACGATCGGATTTGGCACTATTTGCAGTGTTACTATTAACGGTATTTTCCTCAAGGCAGGCATACCGGTCACCTCCCGCTTTGGCGGGATACTGGAAACAAAAGAGAAAAGACCTTCACGGTTTGTAGCGCTGATAAGCTATGAGGGATCTTCGCTGGACCCCCTCGAAATATTCATCCGCGGGAAGATGACAGACGTGTCTGGTAGTGTGAACGGAGGCACGGGAAGGATCTTGGCAAGTTTCAGAGAGATCCCGGCGGTCTGTCGCGACGAAGCAATCGCTATTTCGGAAAAAATGTCAGAAAGCGGCATTGGCGGCGTTCTTCTCGTCGGCAATCCCAACGGCCCCCTGCTGGGTGTTCCAGTGGGATTCGACAAGGCAGGAATGGCGGTTGTCGGAGGCTTAAATCCCATCGCTGCGCTTGAGGAAGCCGGCGTCCCTACCGAGAGCAAGGCCATGTCAGTGCTTGTTGACTTTGCAGCACTTAAAAAAATCGATTCTATAGAGGGAGATTTACCGTGAAGAAGATCGAGGCAATCATAAAGCCTTTTAAACTTGATGAAGTAAAAGACGCACTGACAGAATTGGGCATACAGGGCATGACGATAAGCGATGTAAAGGGCTTTGGGCGACAAAAGGCGCACACAGAACTCTACAGGGGAGCGGAATACGTGGTGGATTTTGTGCCGAAGATCAAGATTGAAATGATAATACCCGACGTCCTGCTGAAGGATGTTGTCAGGACAATTGAGCAACAGGCGAAAACCGGAAGGATCGGCGACGGCAAGATATTTATCTATGATATTGAAGATGCGGTAAGGATAAGGACCGGACAGAGAGGAGAGGGGTCGATTAGTTGACGCTGATGCCGGGGACGGCGCCCTTTAAGAGCCTGAGACGTTATGCGAAATCGTCATAGGAAGTGGAATTTTATTGTGCAGGAAATGTGCGGAGGTCACCTGAGCTTCCGGGTGGTACGGTATACATATGGATGCTCATATCCCGGGTGACTACATAATGGATCAACTAAGCAGAACAATTTAGAGTGAGGAGGATTTTTTATGGCAGATCAGTTATTCGATGGCGTGCATCCCTCTCCCGGTCAGCTGTGGAGGAATATACGTACCGGAGATCTTTTGTTTATCTATAAGAAAAACGGACAGATCGAGGGTGTGTTTGGAGATGGAAGGAAGAAGGCAGATATTGAAGTAATGAAAATCGGTAGCAAAACAGACGGCTGGAAATGTGTTTACAACCGGCACAGGGTTGATGATTCCGGTGCAGATACGGATGCGTATGAATTTCGGGCGTTGTGATCATCATATGTGAGAGAGGCTCCCTTTCTCATTTTGACATTGGAATGAGAGGGGACACA
>JAOUFP010000237.1 GCA_029858145.1 Nitrospirota bacterium
AGCAGCTACCGCGCCAATCTCAGGGCCCTTGATGAAAAATCGGAGAGACTCCGGGTGCTCATGGCAGAACTCGAAAAAAATGCGGAAAAGGTAAAAACAAGAGAAGGGGAGATGGCGGAGAAGAAAAGAGAAAAGGAAATGCTTCTTTCCTCGGTACGGGATGAAAAAACCTCCCGCCGGAAAATGCTCTCCGAACTGAAAGAGACCGCCCAAAGACTGCTCGACATTATCCGAGAGTCGTCAAAGAAGGACGACTATTCAGCGAAGGGCTTCGGCCGTCTCAGGGGAAAGATGGACTGGCCCTCTGAAGGCAGGATCGCGATCCCCTACGGCTCGCAGAGAGACCCGCAGTTCGACACCCCGGTATTCAGAAACGGCATTCACATCCAGACGGATCCTTCAGCAGATGCCCGTTCCATCTATGCCGGGAAGGTCATATTTGCCGAGTGGTTCAAGGGGTTCGGCCAGCTGGTGATCGTAAACCATGGCAGCGGGTACCATACGCTCTATGGCAATCTTTCAGAGATTTTTTCTCACGTTGGAGATATAATAAAAGAAAATCAGGTTATCGGCAAGGTTGGGACGTCAGGCATACTGAACGCACCTGGTCTTTATTTCGAGATCAGATACAAAGGCAAGCCGCTCGATCCTGTCCAGTGGTTGAAAAGAAAGAGGCGATAATCCAGGAGGTTATATAAAATGGTGAAGAAAAGGATTGTGGTTATCTGGCTGCTCATATTCATCGTGGCGTCTACCGGCATCTTTATCGGAAGGTGGTCCGTTAACAGTGTAAGCGCGGAGGGAGAAGGGTATGAAGAACTCAGATCCTTCACGGAAGTCATGTCGATGGTAAAGAAATACTATGTCGAAGAGGTAAAGACAAAGGACCTTGTTTATGGGGCGATTAAAGGCATGCTGAATTCACTCGACCCGCATTCCAGCTTCATGACCCCTGAATCTTACAAGGAAATGCAGGTAGATACAAAGGGTGAGTTCGGCGGGCTCGGGATACAGATCGGGCTAAAAGACAACATGCTCACCGTAATAGCGCCCATCGAAGACACCCCGGCCTTTAAGGCGGGAATCAAGGCCGGTGATAAGATAATAAAGATCGACAACGAATCCACAAAGGATATGAACCTGCAGGATGCGGTTTCGAAGATGAGGGGTGCCCCGAAAACATCGGTCACGTTAAGCATCTTCAGAGAAGGCTGGAAAGACACAAAGGATTTCACGATCGTACGGGACATCATCAAGATAAAGAGCGTAAAATCAAAGGTGCTCGAAAACAATATCGGCTACGTAAAGCTGAGCCAGTTCCAGGAGCAGACAGCGGACGATCTCGCCGATGCCCTCAGGCAGCTCAATGCTTCAAAGGTGACTTCGCTCGTCCTGGACCTCAGAAATGATCCGGGCGGGTTACTGAACAGCGCCATCGACGTTACAGGACAGTTTCTGCCCAAAGGCAAGCTCGTTGTTTACACGAAGACACGGACCGGGGAGAAGTCGGAGTTTTACACCAGCGGCGAAACTGTCTTTACTCCGCCAATGATCGTCCTGGTAAACCAGGGGAGCGCCAGCGCCTCCGAAATAGTAGCGGGAGCCCTCAAAGACTGGAACAGGGCCGTTATCCTCGGCACCCAGACCTTCGGAAAGGGTTCGGTGCAGACCGTAATTCCGCTAAGCGGCGGTGCCGGTCTGAGGCTGACCACCGCGAAGTACTATACCCCCAAGGGCATCTCCATACAGAATACCGGGATAACTCCTGATATCGTGGTGAAACTCGCGGCGAAAAACGGTGTGAAAGAACATCGCGTGATCAGGGAAAAAGACCTCGAAGGACATCTGAAGAACGAGCAGAATGACACCGTGGCTGATGAGGAGGAAACCGCTCCGCTCGAAGTCGAGGAAAAAGACGACGTACAATTGCAGCGGGCAGTGGATATCCTTAAGACCTGGGATGTCTTCAAGAGCCTGCCGAAGGCTTCGTAAAAGAGAGTGTAACTGGAAGAAAGAGCAAAGGGCAATAAAGCCCTTTGCTCTTTCTTTTTGCGGAACAGAAACGCTATGGCACGGATACTGTTCGACATAGAAACAGCAGGGTTTGACTTCGATTCGCTCGAAGAGCCGGTTCGCGAATATCTGCTGAAATGGGCAGAGACCGAGGCTGAAGAAAACGAAGTCCGCCAAAGCCTCTCATTCTATCCCCTCACCGGTGAAATCGTTGCTATCGGGATGTTCAACCCGGATACCGGTAAAGGCGCGGTCTTCTTCCAGAACAACAGCAACCCCCTTCTTCCCTTTGAAGAGGAGGGAATCAGGTATGAATCCGGCACCGAGCGGGAGATCCTCCTGAGGTTCTGGGAGACGATAAAAAGCTACAGCCAGTTCATCACCTTCAACGGCAGGGCCTTTGACTGCCCCTTCCTCATGATACGCTCCGCTGTTCATAAGATTAAGCCCATCAGGGACCTGATGCCGAACCGATACGGGGAAACCCATATCGACCTCCTCGACCAGCTCACCTTCTATGGCGCCTCCCGCAGGAAGTTCAGCCTCGACATGTGGTGCAGGACCTTCGGCATCAAGAGCCCGAAGGAAAGCGGCATTACCGGCTATGATGTCAAAGACCTTTACATGAGCGGCAGGGGACTCGATATCGCAAAATACTGCGCCGGGGACCTAAAGGCGACAGCGGAACTGCTTTCAGTCTGGGAAAACTACATCAGGTTTTCGAACAACAGATAGCTAATACTTTGGACTTCAAGGGGCATTTTGCAGGTGCACTTTCACCTCCAACTCTTCAAAAATGAGACGACTCAACTCTCGTCAAATGCTCACAGAACTCCGCAAAGATTGCAGTTTCTTGCAGTTGCCATGTCCCCCTTGTATTCCACACTGACAGCCGATAAGATTTCGCCGTAAGATACTTCCTGAAGCAAACACTGAGGCATTTCTGCCACATGGCAATGTTTCTGCGGGAATTTGACGGACGATCGAAAACGACTGAGCAAGCTTTTGTGTAGTCCATGAGATAGATAAGTCAGTCAGGAAGAAAGGGCATCGTGCCCTTTCCTTCCTGACTGGTAAGTCTACAGTGCTTAATCGGAAGTGTTTTCTTTATTTTGCAGTCTATCCGCTGGGCACCACTTTATTTCACTTCAGTCTCAGTCCTAATTCACCTTCTCCTGCATTTTATTAAAAGCCTTGATTGTCGAGTTGACCTTGTTAAAGTCGTACCACGTCTCGTCTTCTACAGGGAACCTCAGGTCACTGCCATAGACGCGCCACCCGTCGTGATAGTTCGCGGCGTTCTCATATCCCAGCGCACGAAGAACAAGGTAAGCATATGACGCTCTTTGGCCTGTCTGGCAATGAACGACCACTCGTGAGCTTTTTGGTACGTTTTTATAGATGCCCTGCAGCTGCTCAAGCGGAAGCATCCTGAATGTCTCAGCGTCGAAGTTCTTCGAAAAATCAATGTTGATAGCCCCAGGGATATGGCCGCCTCTGAGCGCACGCACATCCAGGCCTTTGTATTCATTTGGTGTTCTGACATCTATGATAATCGTCTCTTTGCTCTTGACAATCTGGAGAATCTCCTCACCTTTCACCCCTCTGTTCGTACCGTCGACTACCTTGAACGTTGCAGGCTTCGGTTTGGTCTCTGCCTGGTCCAACGTGCCTCCTTCTGCCTTCCAGCGGTCTATGCCGCCGTCGTAATACTGAACTGTGCACTTCTTCAATTTGCTATTGCATCCAAAGAGCTCCAATGCCCAGAACATCACCGCATTCCATGATACGTGCTTTGGATCCCCGTACACGATAATATTGCTGTCGCTGCCAATCCCCATCTCGCCAAGTGTTTTTTCCATCCTGGTGACAGATGACAACTGCCGCTTCGTATCATCAGCGAATGCTTTCGATACCCATGCCGGCAGCCCAACTGCGCCAGGAATATGCCCTTTGCCGAAGTCCTCGACAACACGCATGTCAACGAGAACCCAGCCAGGCTTGCCTTTTTTGTCTATTACAAACTCTGTGTCTACTATCAGGTCTGTGCTGACAGAGGCTGAAAAGGCCTGACTGCACAGGCACGCAACAATAACGACAATAACCCCAAGATACCTGTTCAGTTGCTGTCTCCTAATCATTGTATTAAAGTGTTTTTTCTTTACGGTAATCATATCACTCATTCTCCTTTCCGTAGTTGTTTATTAGTTAGGACCGTGCGGTTCGCTCTCCTACTTTGGAAACAGTTAGGCTTTATCGGTAATTTCTTAATTTACTTATATCAAAGCTACAATGACGTGTCAATTCGTGCGGATAAAGACATGAAGCTAAAATCCCAAATAAAAAAGAGACAGAAGGTTTATATCGTGAAGAATAACCTTGTCAAAAGGATGACAGTCTAGGCTTGTCGGTATAATTCGCACAACTACAACGCCTCTTGATTTTGCGGAGTAGGAGGTGGACTGCGCAAGTGCTACTAATCTTTTGGCCTGCGGATTATCAGGTGAAGTCAGGTCCTGTATAGGCGTTTTTTATCACGCTTATACAATTTTATGGCTAACAACCAAAAGCTGGTCAGACAGCCTAATGCAACTTTATCGTATCGTTTAAGCAGGGTTCCCCTGATAACATCAGTCAGCCCTGACATTGAGCCTTGGAGCTGAAAATTGCTTAGTTGGTAGTCGGCCCATAGATGAATAGAAATAAAGCCAACCACGCCAAGAATGATTGCCCACTGAGTTTTCTTTGAATAGACGAGAACGTCTAGAAATTCTATAAACCAGTCCTTCAAATGTGCCAGGCATTACCTCTAACTTCCAAGGACGCCTCTTTTCTGCATTCTACCAATTTCTTTTCTAGTAACCCAGGTAATTCCACCAGGCAAACATTTCGTCATGACCTCGACCTGGATATCATAACATTTATTAATCGCCTCGCTACCGTTAGTCTGAGCGTTCATCAGGCGCATCATCGGGGAATATGTCCTGCCACTGATTCCTTCTACTTTCCTCGTCAGGCAATGGGAAGCTGATTTCGAAATTTATCCGACGCAAAAAGGCCTGATCCAGAGTGGATTTCATATTTACGGCGAAGATCGCGAGGCCCCGGTAGTCTTCCAGGCGTTGGAGGAGATAGTTGATCTCGATGTTTGCGTAGCGATCAT
>JAOUFP010000239.1 GCA_029858145.1 Nitrospirota bacterium
CCCGTTGCCCCTCCCTGGTAAGGAAGGGATTTTTGAACATGGCAAAACATCTTCACGGGAATGAATCTGCTCTGCGCTATCTTCCGGCTTGAGATGAACCCGCGTGGGCAGGCATAAAGTATTGTCTCCAGAAGTAGCGCCGTATCATCAGCATTTACCCTGGCAGTCAAGCATCCCGTCCCAGGGGACAGGGCATGCTTGGCGAGCAGGGAAGATTGTTATCCGGGTTAGCCTGCTTTCATCCCGCCTCAAGAAGAGGGGCATTCAGCAAGCATCCTCCTAATCGTATTCTTTGTATGTCGCACTCGTTGCTCCCCTGCTATCCCGTCTCTTTGCTTTTTCGCATCGAATGTTGGTTCTGGATGCCGGAGCGCCGCAGAGACGGTTGTTGGAAGAATTTGCCCGCAGAACCGTTCCTCTTTTAATCTACTTGTTCTCCCGTGAAATGAAATTTTCTTTCATCTTTTTTTCGTATTTCACGACCTTGATCTCACCCAGATATGTATTAACGAGCGGATACCCTTTTTCGATCCAGCCGACGATGCCTTTTTCCACAAGATATACATTTTTGTATCCATAGTTGTAGAGTGTGCCCACGAAATAGGTCGCCCTGTGCTGTGTCCTGCAAAACACCCAGATTTCAGTCTCAGGATCCGGCCATTTATCAGGGATTGTGTAGGCATGCCCTGAATCGATGTTATTGGAGTCCTTTATATGACCGCTGTCGAACTCCGCCTCGGTTCTAAGATCAATAATAATAGCCTTGCTCTTCCCGGCCTGCACCTCCTGCCATTTCTCATACAAGTCATCAGTGCCCTTTATCCTGTCAGAGGGAATGAGCTTTTTCATTTCAGCGAATATCGCTTTTTCCCCGCTTTTTGTATCTGACGCCCATGACGCAATCGGCATGGCGAGGAGCAATGCGAACATGAAGACCAATAATGTTTTTCTCATGAAGTACATATACCTCCTTTTTATGATCGGTTTCTGAATAAAACGGTTCTGCGGACAATCTCTTCCAACTCTGTTATTGCCGACAACATCCTCCTTTCCGTAACTATCATTTTTTGTATTCGTACAACGGCTGCGCCGCTTGTTGTAAGGCTCTTCGCCGGACAACATGATCAGGTGCAATGACTTTTTTAATGTTGATACGGTTTAAACAGGGGGGGTGTAAAATGTCTCAACCCCCCCCCGGAAAGAAGTGTAAAAAAATTCAGGAACTTTGTAAAGGGAAATGTGAATCCATGGGGAACCATTTAGTCGCGACGGGTACGCAGACTCCCCTTTGCAAGGGGAGTCTGCCCGCCTCCTGCGGCGCCGAAGGCGACCAGGAGTCAGGATGAGGTAGTGGTAAAATAACACCATAACCTCCCCGTTCCCCTCCTTGGTAAGGAGGGGATGTCCGAACCCCGGAACACATCTTTACAGGAGTTATTCGCCGGCTGCCGAAACTATAGCCGCCCCGTCCTCTGATACTCAACCAGATACAATTTCAAGGCCCTTGCTATCACCCAGTCGATCGAAAGGCTGTTCTCATAAGCGATCCTCATCAGCGCATCGAGCATATCCTTTTCAAGGCTGGTCCTGGGCTGCGTCTCCTGTGCGGCACTCCCTTCCACGCCGGTTTCTTCAGCTGAGCCGGCATCCCTTCCCAGCTGTTCGCGTGCAAGCAGTTCCTTGAGCTTTTCCACGTCACCGTTATGGACGGCATTCAGAACGTCAGGCGGAACAGCGGGACGGCCATCGCCTTCCTGCTTCTGCGCTGATTCGGCAGATTCCGAGGAACTGCTGCTGTTCCTTGCAGCCTCCGGCGGCGCACCTTCAGGGGGAAGGGCCCCCGTCATGCCCATCATCATCATCGCCAGTTTCTTTGAGTACTCACCCCCGGGCATCTCCTGATCGAGATACTCATCCAGTTTTCCCTCTGCCGCGGCCATAGCCATTTCGTCGGCCATAAGCAAACCCTCTTGTCCCTCATTTTCAAACCTCTTTCTGCTGAAAGGGGTTTTCCCCGGTTTGGGCAAGGCTCTCTCTTTTTTTGACATCGCGCTACCTCCCCTTTCTTATACTTTACAGCCTAATTCGTCGAAACTCAAACCATCATCCGGCATCACCGCCCTGATTCCCTCCGGAGTTATAGTGGCCTTTTTCCGGATGGATCTTGTCGATCAGTGCGGTATCGAATATCTCCTGCCTTGATATTTCGCGCCTGATGTATCCCAGGGATTTCATGACCCGTGCGAATGCCATCGTCGATGAAATATACTCCCCGGTCAGTTTTGCACAGTATTTCGGAGAGATCGTAATGGCATCCAGAACCAGGTCTTCTTCCGCTATGCCTACAAAACGGGAGATAATATTCGCTGCACCGCGTTGCTTGTCCCTCAACATCGCGGTCGCCATTTCATGCTGTCTGAGAAACCGCTCCGCGATTTCTCCTGAATCGCGCAGGAAACTTTTTCCCGCAAGAATTCCATAGCTCGGATTATTGGGCCAGAGAAGCGAAGGAGGATAGAGCACCTTTCCCCCGGCATACCGTCTGACCGCGGCGGCAAGAGCCGGCGTTCCGAAGGCCGCGGAGACCTCATCCCGGACAACTGCCTCGGTCAACTCATCTGCCCACCGGAAGTGTACAACTTCAGTATCTGCCGCGAGATTATATCTGCCGAGGCAGTCTGAGAGGATTACATCGTGAATCGAGCCCTTACCGGGAACTCCTATCTTCTTCCCGCGAAACTGCGCCAGCAAAGCACCCAGGTCCTGTATTTCAGGGAATCCCCTGAGCCTGCCCTTGCCGCTGATGACTGTTCCTTCCATATGTCCGCCAGCGATACATGTGATCTCCACCCCCCTGCCGATGCCGATCAGCGCAGGGGGCAGACCGATATAGGCGATATCGAGCTCACCCTTTTCAAATGCATCCACAATTGCGGGGCCTGTTCCAAAAAGCCTCCATTCGACATCAACACCGAGGGTTTTCTGCAGTTTTTCATCAGCCATCAGAAGGATGGCGGTGTGGTAGAACGTTGAAAGATGTCCGATCCTGATTTTCATGGAAGCGCTTCCCCCCTCCCCTGCCGCGCTGTACTTATCACACGGAAAATGCCGGGCTGAACAAAAAAAGAGTTATGAATGCTTCGGGCGGATTCTTATGCGGACGCGCATGGCAGCGATCAATAAATGGAGCGTATCCGTCCTGTTCTCTTGTCCACGATCACCTTGTCGATCAGGTTATTGTTTTTATCCCTGATGTCAGCCTCGAAAAAAAGTTCCTTTTCCCTGATCTCGCCTATCCTGACATCCTTCTTCGCGAAGTATTCGGTCAACACCTTCCTGGCCTCCTCTGCAGTGGCAACCGGCCGCTTCTCACCGTACCCTTTGTCTGCCCCGCCCTTCTTGTAACCGCCATAGGGAGAAGCGTCCTCTGCGTGGACAAGAGGACTGACAAGCATACAGAAAGCCGCCGCAACAATAATCATCAGGAGCCCGCTTCTCATAAATGTTTATACCTTCGCCTGTTTTTCAAAATTATAGAGGGTATTGACAGACAGGTCAATACACTTATTTTAAAGGGGGAACTGTTTGCAAGCCCATCGTTCAGGAACATAGTTTTTCTCGTTGGTATCCTTAAAAAACACGTTGTGGTATCGCTCCGTACAAAAAGAAGGCGACCTCTCGGCCGCCTTTCAAAATATTGTCTGCCTTTCTGTTTATTTCTTGTGGCACTTCGCGCAACTTGCAGCATCGCTTGACTTGAAGGCCTTTTCTCCGTTATGGCAGGTACCGCAGTTTTTGCCTGCGTTCATGTCAGCCATGGTGATCTTGGTTGAGCCCTTTTTCATCTGGAAAATCTTCGTGTGGCAGTCATTGCACTTAAGGCCCTTTTCAGCATGAATCTTGCCGTCAAATACGACCTTGCCCAGCGCGCCTCCTGCGTAATCGACTGTCTTGCCCGGAGGGACAGCCATAGCGCTCCCGACGAACATAACAGCAACCATGATGGTTAATGCTAAAGTAATGATCTTCATATCTTCACCTCCTTTTCCATAATTTTTCATCCGATATGTTCTTTTCGTTCTTTCAGGGACAGCTTAACATAAAAATATGAATGGATGGCGAAAAGATTATGAAGAATTGTGAAGATCTCAAGATGGGATTATCAGGGTGAAGACAGAACCTTTGCCATAACTGCTCTGCACGGTGATCTTTCCCCCGTGTGCCTCAACCAGCTCTCTCACAATGGTGAGGCCGATGCCGAGGCCGCCTTCCGACACCCTGTAGAAACGCTCGAATATAAAGGGGAGATCTGACTCCCTGATGCCGCAGCCGGTGTCTCCTGCTTCAATGCTGACTTTATCTCCGCTGCTCATTGCCCTGACCCAGACCCTGCCGTTCTTCTCAGTTGCCTTCAGGGCATTGCTCAGGAGGTTGATGATTATCTGGCTCAGCTTGTCCGGATCAGCGCTGACCGCGAGATTGTCATCACAGAAGAGTTCGAGCGAAACCCCTTTATCCATAAAAGTTTTGTTAAGCCTCTCTGTTATATTTTTCAAAAAAGGCTGCAATTGCAGGTCTATTTTCCTGATCATAAGACTGCTCGCCTCGGCCTGAGAAAGATCTTCTATCCCGTTAAGAATGGTTTTCAGCCTGCCGATCTCTGAATAGAGAGACTTCAGTGTCTCTTTGTCGGCAGAGATCAGCCCGTCGATCATCCCCTCAAGTTCTCCCCTGATAGCGCTGAGTGGAGTCCTGAGTTCATGGGCGATATTCGAGGTGAGCTTTTTCCTGAGCGCCTCCTGGACCTCGAGCTTCCCCGCCATCCGGTTGAACGCGTCTGAGAGCTTTCCTATTTCGTCATCACCTGATGTCCCGACCCTGCTCCTGAGATTGCCCTCCTCGATGGCAGCGGCGGCAGAGGTGAGCGCCATGATCGGCCGCGTCATCTTCCGCGAAAAGATGATGCTCAAAAAAACGGCGATGCCGCCGAGTGCAAGGAGCGATATAAGGAGAAATCTGTTCGACCTCCTGATAAAAACCTTCTCTTTCTGCGGGGGCAGAAACCTCACCTCAAGATGGCCAATCTGCTTGCCGCCGAGAAAAAGCGCGTAGGGAGTGAAGGGGCCCT
>JAOUFP010000240.1 GCA_029858145.1 Nitrospirota bacterium
TCCCTGGTTCGACGAGGTAAACAAAGGTGCGCAGGCTGAGGCCGAAATCTTAAGCCGCGAGCTTGGCGTCGGGATTGTAGTCGAGTATATGCCGCCATCAATTGCCGGCGTCGCCGAGCAGAACGCGGTCCTGGAAAAGGCTGCCGAAAGTCGCCCGAGTGGCATCGCTGTAGATCCGGTTGACGCAGTAAGCCATATGACGGCGATCAACCGCATCAGGGATCAGGGTATTCCGGTGGTTCTCTTCGACTCGCCATCGCCAGATGCCAGCATCACCAGCGTTGGCAATAACTTTGCTCAGCAGGGGATCATTGCGGCTGAGCGTCTCGTCAAGCTGATTGGGTGCGCTGGCAAAGTGGCTGTGATGCAGGGATATCCCACGGCACCAAACCACAAGGAACGATACGAAGCCCAGATGGCTGTATTGGCGAAGTATCCCGGCATAACTATTGTAGACGGTGGCATTGACAATGACGACATTGAGACTGCCCGCCAACAAGCTTCGGCTGTTCTTGAATCCCATCCCGATCTAAGTGGTTACTTGTGCTGCGATGCTTCCGGTCCGATAGGCATAGCGACCGCTATCAAAAACGCCGGGAAGGCCGGCAAAGTAAAAGTAGTCAGCATGGATGGGATCAAGCCCATACTCGATGCCGTTAAAGAAGGCGTGATCGAGTCCTCATCAGCAACCATTCCGAGAATGCAAGGCTCGATGTCAGTCTTGATGTTGTGGCAAGCATCGCTTGGCGTTAAGTTGCCTCAGGCCATTGATACAGGCATTGACGTGATTACGCAGGAGAACGTAGATAAATACCTGACTGACGCAGTCTAAAGACCAGTAGCAGCAGTAATGTCGGTCTGTGACACATTGGGGGCAGGGTCTAAATCTGCCTGATATTTGTGCCCAAGAAATTTTCTATCATTTTATGAGGAGGATTTGGAAATGTCCGATCAGCTCTACCAGTACGAAGAGACTCGCGAACTCATTCAGTTGGTGAAAGACGCGGCAGAGCTCGTCCGCAACAAGGGAGAAGCGGCATTTGACGATTTCCGTGTCTCCGGCAGCCGCTGGCGCCAAGAAGAGACTTATGTATTTGTGCTGGATCCCAAGGGGAACATGCTGGTTCATCCCGATCCGACGATGGAAGGCAAGAACGAGCTGGATCTGAAGGACGTCAACGGGAAACCCATCATCCAAGGACTCATCGCAGCCGCAATGACGTTTTCCGGAAAACCGGAAGGTTGGTACCACTACCAATGGCCTGTTCCAGGTGGGCTTTTCCCCCGATGGAAGAGCAGCTACGTCCGGCTTGTGACGGCGCCTTCCGGCAGCAGCTACGTTGTCGGCAGCGGCATATACAACGACCGCATGGAACGGACCTTTGTCGTAGATGCGGTGAAGGATGCCGTCAGACAGATCGAGAAGAATGGCACGGCGGCTTTTCCACTCTTTCATGATCAGACGGGTCCCTTCCTCGCAAAGGACGCGTATGTTTTCGTGTTTGATTTGAAGGGCATCGATCTCGTCAACCCGGGCTTCCCGAATCTGGAGGGACGCAATCTCCTGGATCTGAAGGACACCCAAGGCAAACAGTTGATCCGTGAGATGTTCGAGGTGGTGCAAACGAGCGGTTCCGGCTGGGTCGACTATATGTGGCCTAAGCCGGGCGAGAGCGTCTCCACGCAGAAGTCTGCTTACGTGAGCAAGGCGAAGATGGGAGACCAATGGGTGCTGGTGGGCTGCGGTGTCTACCTGGCCGATGCTCCCAAGGCAGTGCCAGCCGCGAAGAAGATGACCGCTCCGGAACTGATGGCACTTGTCCGGGAGGGGGCAGTCATCTTCGAAAAGCAGGGCGAAAAGGCTTATGCCGAGTTTCGCAAGCAGGGATCCAAATGGTTCCGGGACGATACCTATTTCTTTGTTTGGGAGATGGACGGGACCAGAGTTTTCCACGCCGCGAACCCGGCCGGCGAGGGGCAGAACATGGGCAGCATGAAGGACATCATAGGAAGGCCCATCGGCAAGATGATCATTGACGCGGCTGGCAGCCCTTCAGGCGAGGGATGGATCCACTACATGTACCCCGAGCCCGGAGATATCTTCCCGACGTGGAAGTCCACGTTCGTAAAACGGGTGGCTTTTCCTTCGGGGAAACCGCACATCATCGGCTGCGGCATCTACAACATGCAGATGGACAGGGCCTTCATCGAGGACGTCGTAAATCGTGCGGCGACCCTGCTTGCAGAGCAGGGGAAGGATGCATTCGGCCAGTTGCGCGACAGAACGGGGCCCTTTGTCTTCATGGACACCTACGTGTTTGTCGACAACATGGATGGGGTTGAGTTGATGAATCCGGCCTTCCCCAGCCTTGAAGGAAAGAACCTCATCGACCTGAAGGATCTGACGGGGAAGGCGGTGATACAGGACCAAATCTCTGCTGTTATGAAAGATGGCAGCGCCTGGCTGGACATCTGCTGGTACAAGCCCGGACAGAATACGCCTGCGCGTAAGCAGACCTTCGTGCGGAAGGTCCAATCAGGTCCGGATACCTATATCGTCGGAGCGGGCATCTACCTGGAAGAGTAAGCCGTGGCGATCTGCGGGAAAGTCTTCGCTGTTTGAATTATTGGGCTTTGGACGAGGCGGTGTTGTTCATCGCGGCCGTCATTGGCTTTGAAGGTGATTTTCGTGTCTCTGCGCTGCCGGCAGACCAAAAGCCGTATCTTGTTGCCCGCATTCAGACACCCGCGGGTGTATGGCAGTTGAAGCCCCCTAACTTTTCGCTCAACTAGGACGCGCGGCATAAAGTGCCACAAGCCGGTTAGCTCCGCGTGAGGCAACCGGCCATAGCGAGTTTGCTTCGGAGTGAACCATATGCATAAATTCATGAAAGCAGCTATTGAGGAAGCAGAAAAGGGACTGAAAGAAGGCGGTATCCCAATTGGGTCTGTCCTTGCTCACCATGGCAGAATTATAGGTCGAGGGCATAATCGGCGTGTACAGACAGGCAGCGTGGTACTCCACGGGGAAATGGATGCGCTGGAAAACGCCGGACGTCAACCGGCAACTGTTTACCGGGAATGCACTTTATACACCACGCTATCACCATGTCCAATGTGTACAGGAGCGATCCTGCTCTACGGGATCCCCAAAGTGGTAGTTGGAGAGAACACGACTTTTATGGGAGAAGAAGACCTCCTCCGATCAAGAGGGGTGATTGTTGAAGTCCTTCAGGACCCCTTATGTATCGACCTGATGTCACGCTTTATTAAGGCTTCTCCCGAGTTATGGAACGAAGACATTGGCGTTTGAGCAGCAGATGTTTGTCTATTCGGCGCTGCACCGAAGCGCTCCCCGCAACTCGCGTTTTAAAAAGACAGGAATTGCCTCCCTGCCAAACCTTCATCGTGACAAGGGCTCGTAGCCCAACCAACCTCTCAGGGCTTTGGGAGGCAGGGAACACACTCCTAAAAGGGTTCTTGGCCCCAGGTGAAAACCAAGTTCTCCTGCCTTCTGGTCGGATGAGTAAAACCCATTTTTTTAACGTTACATTACAAATGCTAAGTAGAAGGTGCATCTGAGCGTTATTCCATCTTAGAACTCTCCGAGTTTTACCAGCGCTGGGCTGCCACGATGGGATTACCCTCGCTTTCATGCATTAAAAAACATGGTCGGATGTAATCAGGAATCATATTTTAATGTTTCGCATAGCTTTTCCAAAAACCCCTTTGCCCCTTCAAAATCCTCTGCTTTGCCATGTTTACTGAAAACCGGTCTGCATGGGCAACGTCCGGGGATTCTGCCTGCTTGCCTGAGCGGGCTGGCCATTCCATTGCGGGAATGTCAGGCTTTGCATTATGGTATTGGCCAGCTAATACATTTGTGATAAAGCAAGTTCACTCAACAATAACAACCCAATAACAGATTTGATTTACAGAATCAATCAATCAGCACCCCGAACCCGCACCACTGGACTGAAAGAAATTTTAAAGGTTTTCAAAAGGAATCAGGATATAACAAAAAGTTCACCAGGAGCGTTATGCGATTCGGCGGGACGATACGTTATGCGGTCTTCTATGGCCTTATCTCAACAATCGTACCATTTGGCGCCAACTTGTCAATTTCTTCTATTTCTTCGTCTGTAACGGCAATACATCCTTTCGTCCAGTCAACCTCTGTGTGAAAATCACCAACCCACGAGAAGCCATTCTTAATGCCGTGGATCATGATGTCTCCGCCCGGAGAAACACCAAGTTCTTTTGCCCGCTTTTTGTCTTTCTCGTTTGGATAGGAAATATGAAGAGACAGGTGGTAACGGCTGTCCCTGTTTCTTGAATCGATAACGTAGGTTCCCTCCGGGGTTTTGTTATCGCCTTGCCTTTCTTTCGGACCATTCGGGTTTCCCCCCAAGGCTATTTTATAGGTCTTGAGCACCTTGCCCTTTGAGATCAACGTCAATCGTCGTTCTTTCTTTTCTATCAGGATCTTATCAGCCGGTCCATTCCGGAATGCTAAAACCTCTTTTTGCAGTGTAGTAATCTCATTCTCTTTGCTTTTAACCTCTTGTTCAACCGCTTCAATCTTTTTTTGCAGTGTAGTAATCGCATCTCCCCTGCTTGTAACCTCTTGCCGGAGCGTCTCAATCTGTTTTTGCTGCGCGGCAATCGTCTTATCCTTGAGAGTGACATTGTTGATATTAAATATCATCATCTCACTATCTTTCCTGTACCCACTCTCCGCGTAATCCTTTATGAGTTTCTGAAAACATTCCAGAGATTTCTGATAATCTTTTTGCTCATTCCCCGGGTGCGCATAAATAATACCCATCTCGAAAAGAACCCTGTCTCCCGCCGTGGGATATTTTTCAATAATCTGCTTATATTTGTTCAGAGAGGCATTGTAGCTTCCCTGGCTGAAAAGATCATTCGCTTCTTTGAAGGTTGACTTGGCCTGCAATCCCTCATTAAAGTGACTGCATCCGCATATTAGAATTGGTGTTATTATGATGCAGACAAAGAAAAAGTTTAGATGCTCACCTATCCTGCTTTGCTTTTTACACATATACGCCTTCGTGGTTGTTAATAATCAGGTTCGATGAACGTAGAACCATTCCTCTTC
>JAOUFP010000004.1 GCA_029858145.1 Nitrospirota bacterium
CGGTATCCACCGTGGTCTTGCCACCGGGTCAGCGAGCGAATACAGCGGAAAAATATTCTTTGCATTGAAGACTCCCCCGGTCCTGACGCAGGGGGCTTCAATTAACATTCAAGGAGGCACATTTGAGCATAACAGTTGAGGATATCAGCGGTACGAAAAAACGGCTGAAGATAGAGATTCCGGTCGATATCGTACAAAAAGAATATGCTGCCTCGGTGGGCAGCGTGAGACAGAGGGCGAAAATTCCCGGGTTCAGGCCGGGGCACGCGCCGGTGAGCATTATAGAAAAAAGATTTGGCAGTGACATAAAGAGTGACATAATAGACAGGCTCGTACCGGATTATTATTCAAAAGCGCTGAAAGAGGCGAATCTTGTGCCGGTAACGCTCCCGAAGTTTGACAGCAGCTTGGAGTTTAACAAGGATGAACCTCTCTCTTTTTCCCTCACTGTTGAGGTCAGGCCGGATGTCGGCGAATTGAGATATACAGGGATGAAGGTTGATGAGATAGAGAGTTCGGTCGAGGATAAAGAGATCGAGGATACCCTTACGGGACTGCAGGACGAAAGGGCGATGTATGATGTGGTTGACCGGCCTGTCAGAGAGAATGATCTTATCGTAATAGATTATGTGAAGTTTGATCCGACGGGGGAGAAGGAGCTTGCCTCCGCGAAAGACCAGGTGATGAACCTTGGCAATAATCTGACTCCTCAGGGCATTCTTGATGAACTGGTAGGCAAGAAAAAAGGTGACATTGCAGACATTACGCTTCCCGCATTCGAAGGAGGCGAGGTCAAAGAAGGTGAAGGCGGTGGAGACCGCATCAGGGTAACGATAAAAGAGGTGAAGGAAAAGAAACTCCCCGAGATCGACGACGAGTTTGCGAAGGACTTCGGTCATGACTCACTTGATGCGCTCAGGGAAAAGATAAAACAAGGAATTTTGACTGCCAAGAAAGACAATGCCGCAAAGCAGCAGAAGGCAAAACTTCTCGATCTGCTGGTTGAAAACCACGAAATGGAAGTCCCGGAATCGCTGCTCGAAAGAGAGCTCGAAAACCTTGTCGTTAATGAAAAGGCATCTCAGAAAAAATCCGGCGGGCTGACCAGCGAGGCGGAACAGGAGAAAAGCGCTGCAAGCGGTGATGATACTGAAATACTGGAGAGACTGCGGCCAAAGGCGATAAAGAATGTAAAGGCCACGATGCTTCTTGATATGATTGCTGAAAAAGAGGGTGTAACCGTTACGGAAGACGAGATAAAGTCCAGAATCGCGATTCTCGCAAGGCATTTCCAGACGACTCCTGAAAATGTGATTAACCTTTTCGTCACCAAGGATGGCTCGCTGGAGAATTTTAAACATACCATACAGGACGAGAAGGTAATGGAACTCGTGCTTTCAAAGGCTGATGTGGTGAAAGGGGCGTAGCATGAGTGTTATTCCGATAGTGATAGAGCAGACCGGGAGGTCGGAGCGGGCGTATGATATCTATTCGAGGCTGCTGAAAGACAGAATTATTTTTCTCGGCACCGCGATAGACGACAATGTTGCCAATACGGTGGTAGCCCAGATCCTTTTTTTGCAGACCGAAGACCCGGACAAGGACATACATATCTATATAAATTCACCCGGCGGCATTGTGACGGCCGGTCTTGCGATTTATGATACAATGCAGTATGTGAAACCGAATATCGCCACCTACTGTATAGGCCAGGCTGCGAGCATGGGTGCGCTTCTGCTTTCCGCAGGCACAACCGGCAAGAGGTACGCTCTTCCTAATGCGAGGGTGATGCTGCATCAGCCGATGGGCGGTTTTCAGGGGCAGGCAACTGATATCGAGATACATGCCAGGGAAATATTGAAGATGAAGGACACCCTGAATCAGATAATTTCGAGGCATACGGCGCAGCCGTTGGAAAAGATTCGTACTGATACTGACAGGGACTTTTTCATGTCGGCACAGGAGGCCAAGGCCTACGGCATAGTGGATGATGTTATTGAATCGATTAAAAAGTAGTAAGAGTGCAGGCTATAATGACTTTTCTTAACGCGTAACCGGAGGTTTAGATGGCGAAAAAAGATGAAGAGGCCCTGAAATGTTCGTTCTGCGGCAAAGGGCAGGACGAGGTAAAAAAACTTATTGCCGGGCCAACAGTATATATTTGCAATGAATGTATCGAACTCTGCAATGAAATCATTGCTGACGAGTTGTATACAGAGACAAGCGGCGGGGCATTGCCGAAACTGCCTACGCCCAAAGAGATTCATGCGGTTTTAAATGATTATGTAATAGGGCAGGAACACTCGAAAAGGATCCTTTCCGTGGCGGTCCACAACCACTACAAAAGGATTTACAATCCTGCTGAGTCCGAGGTGGAACTCCAGAAAAGCAATATATTGCTTGTCGGGCCGACCGGTACCGGCAAGACCTTGCTGGCGCAGACGCTGGCGAGAATCCTCGATGTTCCGTTTACGATAGCTGATGCAACGACACTTACCGAGGCAGGGTATGTCGGCGAGGATGTTGAAAACATAATCCTCAAGCTCATCCAGGCTGCTGACTACGACGTTGAGAGGGCGCAGCGGGGAATAGTCTATATCGATGAGATAGACAAGATAAGCAGAAAGTCCGATAACCCTTCCATAACAAGGGATGTGTCCGGTGAAGGGGTCCAGCAGGCTCTTTTGAAAATTATAGAAGGGACTGTTGCGAATATCCCTCCCCAGGGAGGGCGCAAACATCCCCAGCAGGATTTTATCCAGGTGGATACTACCAATATCCTGTTCATCTGCGGAGGGGCTTTTACCGGGCTTGAAGGTATTCTGGAGCAGAGGATAGGCAAGAAAACCGTAGGGTTCGGTTCAAAGGTAGTGAGCAAGGCCGAGAGGAAGCTCGGCGATCTCCTCAGGATGACAGAGCCGCAGGATCTCATAAAATACGGGCTCATTCCCGAGTTTGTCGGGAGGCTGCCTGTTGTTACAACCCTTGATGAACTGGACGAGGCATCTCTTGTGAGGATTCTGATGGAGCCGAAAAATTCGCTGATCAAGCAGTACCAGAAGCTGCTTTCATTCGATAACGTCAGGCTGAAGTTCACTGACGGGGCCTTGACCGCTATCGCCAGGAAAACCGTGAAGCGGAAATCCGGCGCGAGAGGCCTCAGGGCCATACTTGAAGAAATCATGCTGGATGTGATGTATGAAATCCCTTCGCAGAAAGGCATTAAGGAATGTCTGATAACCGAGGAGACGGTGGCTAAAAAGGAGAAACCTATCCTCATTTACGAGAAACAGGCTGAATCCGCATAGCGGGGAAATCGAGAAGAGGGAACAGGGATGGTGAAACCGGCAGCGCGCGGGCTTCACCATCCTTTTTAATCTGACCGCAGAGGCTTTCCGGATGTAAGGGATTTTTCGACCGCAGTTTTTATGGCGTCCTTCAGATTTTCATCATGTATGTCCGTCAGGAGGTCGGCGACGAAAAGCCTGTTTTCAGAAGTGAGTTCAGACGCTTTTCCGGAAGGCGGTGTCTCCTGCTTTTTTTGAGGTACTCTTCCAAGTCTGAAGCGTATTTTTTTAACGCCATATGTGCTCAGCTTTTTGATTATCTCGCTTTTATGATAGGAGAACTGCTGCATCCATATCGGGGAACTCACGTGGAACAGAAGTTCACCGTCGGAGAAACTTACGGGGAAAAGGTGAGCAGTTATCTGATGATCGAAGAGGTTATACCAGTCCTGTTTGATGCGGGCAAGCCTGACACCGCTCTCGAGCCCGAGACTTTTCAGGAGAGAGTCAAGAACAGCGCCAGTCTTTTTCACTAAACAACCTTTTTAACAGTTCCGGTGCGCAGGCATCTGGTGCATACATAGGCCTTCTTGACGCCATTGTCGGTTGCAATGCGCGTCCTTTGCAGATTTGGCATAACCTGTCTCTTTGTTTTATTATTAGCGTGGCTTACATTATTGCCGATGGTCTTCTTTTTGCCGCATGAGATACAGCTGGCCATTAGTGGTTCCCCCTTTCATAATTGCATTAACGAAGTCTTTTATGATAGCATAATAAAATTGCTGTTACAAGACTGCAGACGATAATCTGTATTTTATAATCCGGATGTTAATTTTTTAATAAGGTTAGGGAAGAATGTCAAAAGTGAGAGTATACGAGTTAGCGAAAAAATTAAATAAGCAGAGCAAAGAGATTCTGGATGTGCTTGCCGGCCTGGGTATTGAAGGCAAAACGCACACATCAAGTATCGAAGAGAATATCGCGGAAAAAATAACTGCTGCATTATCCCCTAAACCGCCGAAAGAGAAAATTGCACCGGAAGCAGGAAAGAAAGCCAGGGAGGTGACGGCTTCAAAAGTTTCCCCTGATGTCAGGTCTGCTGAGAAGAAAAAGGTCGAGGAGGAAGCGGAAACGCCAAAGGCTGCGGCAAAAGAAGAAGTTCCTCATCCCGCAGCAGAAACCATGCCCGGCCCGATAGTGCAGGAGGGCGAAGATGAAGTTAAACTGCCGGACCGGTTCAAAAAGGAATTAGAGGCTGAAAAGATAGAGAAATTCAAAGCCAAGCCGGGCCTGCAGCGTGCGTTTCAGACCATCAGAAAGATAGAGCCCAAAAAATGGCAGGATACCAGAGGGCATAAGAAGGGCGGGTGGAAACCAGGCTTTAAGCAGGATGAAAAACCTGTGGTCCTTTCGACCATGCCCCGGAAAAAAACGCTGAAACTTCGTGAGGGTGCTACCGTCAAGGAGTTTTCGGAGCTCCTTGGTCTGAAATTTACGGACGTGATCAAAAAATTCATGGAGCTTGGCTATATGCCGACCATTAATCAGCCGGTTGATGCTGACGCAGCGCTTTTGGTTGCCGAGAGTTTTGGCATGAAAATGGAAGTTGCCTCTGTTGAAGAAGATATCGATGAAGAAATCGAACTTCAGGAGGATGCTGTCAATCTTGTGCCGCGTGCTCCCGTCGTTACGATCATGGGGCATGTTGACCACGGCAAGACTTCGTTGCTTGATGCGATACGCGAAACAAAAGTTACCGAGACGGAGGCAGGCGGGATTACACAGCACATCGGCGCCTACAAGGTTAACTTGAAGGGGAAGGATATCGTTTTCCTGGACACCCCCGGCCACGAAGCCTTTACGGCGATGAGGGCAAGGGGAGCAAAGGTCACGGATATAGTCGTTCTTGTGGTAGCGGCTGACGACAGCGTTATGCCGCAGACCATAGAAGCCATTAACCATGCCAAGGCGGCTAACGTTCCTATTGTGGCGGCCGTGAACAAGATAGATAAGCCTGAGGCGAACGTGGCACGGGTAAAAACAGAGCTTTCAGAAAAAGGGGTCATAGCCGAAGAATGGGGCGGCCAGAACATATTTGTTGAGGTATCGGCGAAGAAACGGATCGGTATCGAACACCTTCTGGAAATGATACTTCTTCAGGCTGAGGTAATGGAACTGAAGGCCAATCCTGACAGAAAGGCAAGAGGAACGATTATCGAGGCTAAACTTGATAAAGGCAGGGGACCTGTAGCGACTCTTCTTGTGCAGACAGGCACCCTGAAGGTTGGAGACGCTCTGTTGTCGGGGACACACGTGGTTAAGGAGAGGGCACTCATAGACGATACCGGCAAAAGGATACAGGCAGCCGGCCCCTCGACACCTGTTGAAATAATAGGATTTTCTGAAGTGCCTGCCGCAGGAGATATCTTTACGGTAACGGAAGATGAAAAAAAGGCGCGGCAGATTGCCCTGACGAGATTCCAGAAGCAGAGATCCCTTGAGATCGCCAAGGCCAAAAAATTGACACTGGATGAACTCTACGTAAAGATTAAAGAGGGGCAGATCAAGGAATTGAATATTATCATCAAAGGTGATGTGCAGGGGTCTGTTGAAGCGATCAAGGATGCCTTTGAGAATATTACCCATGCGGAGGTTAAGGTAAGGGTCATACATACTTCCGTTGGCGGTATCACCGAGTCTGATGTTATGCTGGCGACTGCTTCTAACGCTATCATCATCGGATTCAATGTGAGACCCGAAGCAAAGGCTTCACAGACGGCAGAAAAGGAAGGGGTCGACATAAGACTCTACAATGTCATCTATGAGGCGATAGAAGATGTGAAGAAGGCCCTGGAAGGCTTGCTTGAGCCGACTCTCAAGGAGAAAGTGCTGGGAAGGGCGGAAGTAAGGCAGCTGTTTCCTGTCTCAAGGCTGGGAACCATCGCCGGGTGCTACGTGACCGATGGGCTTATTTCACGGGGGTGTGATGGTGTCCGCGTTCTCAGGGATAATATTGTCGTTTACGAGGGCAAGCTGGGCACGCTGAGGCGGTTCAAAGACGATGTAAAAGAGGTCCAGTCGGGCTATGAATGCGGCATAATGGTCGAAAATTTTAATGATATCAAAATTGGCGATGTTCTCGAAAACTACATCATAGAAAAAATTGCCGCGAAACTTTAAAAGTGGCAGTGTCAGTTCTCAGGGCCGTTGAAAAGCTCAGACTGACACAGCACACTCAACACTGAGACTAATTATGCTCCCTTATAAACGTTCACAGAGAGTCGGCGACCTTATACGTGAAGAGGTTGCCGATATAATCATGTACCGACTGAAAGATCCGCGGGTGGGTTTTGTCACTGTCACCGGTGTTGATATGACACCGGATCTGAAAAACGCAAGGGTTTATGTAAGTGTTCTGAAGGAAGAAGACCGTGAACTGACCCTGGAGATTCTGAACTCGTCGAAATCTTTTATCCGCTCCCTGCTTTCCAAAAGACTCAGGATGAAATTCATTCCTGTTATTGAATTCCGGTTTGACACCTCGATCGAGTACGGCTACAAGATCGACAAGCTGCTGAAAGAGATTAAAGAGCAGGATGAAGATACCTAAAGAGATCGTCTCGGTTCTTAAAAAAGAAAAGGTATTCTTAATAGCTACGCATATCAGTCCTGATGGTGATGCGCTCGGTTCCGCCCTCGCTTTATCAAGTGCGCTTGAATCTGCCGGAAAGGAAGTTTATGTTTATAACAAAGACAGCGTTCCGCCGTTCTACAGGTTTTTGCCCGGATACAAGAAAGTCATTTCCAGTTTAAAACGGACTCTTTCCAAAGACCCTGTTTTGATTCTTTTGGACTGTAACAGTCCGGACAGGGCCGCTCTCGAAGACTATTCGTTCAGGAAATCTATAGTGATAGATCACCATGAGACCGAAAATGATTTCGGGGATATCAGGTGGGTGGTCCCTGCGGTTGCGGCTACAGGGCTGATGGTCTTCTATCTGCTGAAGGCTATCGGAGCTGCGTTAAACGGCGATATTGCCAGGAACCTTTATACCGCAATCGCCGTCGATACCGGCACGTTCCGCTATAGCAATACTTCGGCAGAGGTTCTCAAGGCCGGCGCAGAGCTTATAGAAGCCGGCGCAGACCCGGCGGCTATTGCGGAATGTCTTTTCGAACGATGGGAAAAAAACAGGTTTGAACTCCTTGTAATGACCCTGAATAATCTTGAAATTAAAAACGATGTGGCTATGATGCATATAACAAAAAAAATGTTCGAAAAAACAGATACGACAGCTGAAGATACGGAGAATTTTTCAAATCTTCCCCGGACGATCAGGTCAGTAAAAATATCAGCTCTTTTCAGGGAGTTGGGCAACGGTGCCTGGAAGGCAAGCCTCCGGTCAAAGGGGAATGTCAACGTGGCAAAGATAGCAGAATTATTTGGGGGAGGCGGGCATAAAAATGCTGCAGGATTCAGGATCGAGGGCAGTCTGAATGCAGCAAAGAGAAAGCTTCTGCTCGCAGCCGGAAAAACAGGCACGGACCGCTGATCTTCAGTTGCTGTCTTTAAAGCTCACATGATGACGTATGCACGCAATAATTAATCTGAACAAGCCCTTCGATATGACCTCGCGGCAGGCGGTGACGAAGGTTCAGCGTCTGCTTGGAGCCAAAAAAGCCGGCCATGCGGGCACCCTTGACCCGCAGGCGACCGGCGTGCTTCTCGTATGTCTGAACGAGTCTACCAAGGTTTCAAGATTCCTGATGAATATGGACAAGCAGTATAAGGCAAAAATAAAGCTCGGCGAAAGAACTGATACCCATGATGCCTGGGGAAGGGTTACTGAAAAAAAGGATAGCTCTTTTCTTTCGGAGACTCAATTGTTTGATGCGGTTCAAAAGTTTAAAGGGGCAATAAGGCAGAAGCCCCCGATGTATTCTGCGGTAAAGATTGGAGGAAATAAGCTCTACAAGCTTGCAAGAAAGGGCATCGAGATAGAGAGGCCGGACCGGCCGGTTCATATTTATGACATAAGGATAACTTCGGTTGACCTTCCCTGTTTCGAAATAATGGTTTCCTGCTCCAAGGGGACATATGTACGCTCTCTCTGCGACGACATAGGCATGGAACTCGGTACCGGGGCGCATATGACAGCACTTGAAAGAACAGCGGTCGGGTTTTTCCATATAAAAAATTCTCTCTCGCTTGATGCTCTCGCGGCCGATGCAGAACATTTTTACACTATAGATCAGGCCTTGGAAAAATTACCTGAAATAGTGCTTGATGATTCTGATTATCAAAAGGCAAAAAACGGGGGGAAAATCCTTTCGATGTCATTTAACCCGTACAATGGAGAATTCGTCAGGATGAAAGATCCCGAGGGAAAACTCTTTGCGATCGGCAGTGTCGAGTCAAATATCATACGAATCGAAAGAATTCTGAATCTCGTGTAAGAATTTCCCTGCGATCAAAAAGCGGTTATTTTAAATGCATTATCCGCCATAATTATTCGCCGGAACAGGCATAAAATTTACGCATTCACCCCAAAAAATTTTCAAATGTTAAAGCAATTTCTCAATGTTTAGTTTGAACTATATGATATATCTGAAATTTTTCTGAAAAAAAAGCTTGACAAGAGTAGTCGTTTCTGGTAATCATAAGCTATGCTTTTTGGTGGAAAAGGTTCCATAGGTTTAGATATAGGTTCAAGTTACATTAAAGCCGTTAAGCTGAAAGAGGCGAAGGGCGGTTACGAACTTGAACTTTTTAATGTACATCCACTTCCCCCCGAACTGATCGTCGACGGGTCGATAATCGACTCGCTGCGTTTAGTCGATTCCCTGAAAGAAATGATAACGACTGCCGGCATCAAGGCAAAAAATGCCGTAATATCCATTTCCGGCCATTCTTCGGTAATTATAAAAAGAATTTCGCTGCCGGAAATGACGGAAGAGGAACTTTCGGAATCAATTAAATTTGAGGCGGAACAGTATGTTCCTTTTGATATCGAAGATGTAAATCTCGATTTTCAGATTATCGGTCCCAAGGATGAGCCCGGTCAGATGGATGTCATTCTTGTTGCGGTGAAAAAAGATATCATCAATGAATATATCAATGTCGTCAGGGAGGCTGGGCTTAACCCGATTATTGTTGATATTGATTCCTTTGCCCTTGAAAATATGTATGGAACTAATTACGAGGTTGAACTGGATAGAAATATTGCCTTGCTCAATATCGGCGCGAGTACCATAAATATGAGTATTTTAAAGGGCGGCATTTCGGTATTTACAAGAGACAGTTCCCTTGGCAGCAATCTGCATACCGAAGCACTTCAGCGGGAGTTTAACCTTTCTTACGAAAATGCAGAAAGACTGAAAAGAGGGGAGTCTGTTGAGAACGTTTCCCCGGAGGATGCGAAGGGTGTTATAGAATCTGCCTCCGAAGAAATCCTGAACGAGATCATACGTTCTTTTGATTATTACCGGAGCACTACAGTTCATGAAGACATCTCGGAAGTCATCCTGAGCGGAGGGTGCGCCCTGATCGGCAATTTCGCGGCGATGATAGCAGAAAGGTCCGGGGTGGAAACGCGGATCGCGGATCCCTTTAAAAATATAAAAATACCCAAGAAATTTGATATGTCGGGGATAGAAGAAATCGCCCCGATTATGGCTGTTGCCGTTGGGCTGGCGTTAAGAAAGCAGGGTGACAGATGATAAAGGTCAATCTCCTTCCTGTCAAAAAGAAGAAAAAGCAGAAGCCCTTGCCGGCGTTCGCCATTTCGATGATATTGATTACCCTTGTGGCAGGGGTAATACTTGCGTGGCTTGTTTTTTTCTTCAGCGGACGTGTGTCTGAAAGGGAAGCCAGGGTCAGAAGCAACGAAGCGAAAATAGCGGAACTGAAGCGAAAGATCAAGGATGTGGAAGATTACGAAAAACGCAACGCAGACTTCCAGAAGCGAAAGGAAATTATCGAACAGCTGGGCAAGAACAAAACCCTTCCGGTTAAAATACTCGATGAGGTAAGCGCGCTCCTTCCCCCTGGCGTCTGGCTTACTTCCATGGACGTGACAGGGGAAAATATAAATTTGGGTTGCACCGCATTCACGAATACAGATGTCGTAAATTATGTGGATAAGCTTAAAAATTCCCAGCTCTTTACCGAGGTCTATCTGCAGGAATCGGTGCAGGCGCAGACGGCGGGGTTCTCACTCTATAATTTCAAGTTAATTTTCAAGGTCAAGGGATGATATGGCGATCAATATAAACATAAAAAATCTTCCTCCTTATGCAAAAATACTAATATCCATTCTCCCTTCTGTTATATTGGCAATTATCATAACAATGGTTCTTATTCTGCCCAAATACAAGGAAAGTAAAGTGCTTGATGCGAAAATCGACACCCAAAATAATGAAATAGCTGCCAGCGAGGCGAAAGTCACAAAGCTCGATATTCTAAAAAAAGAAAATGAAAGACTCGTAAACAGAATAAATGAACTCAAAGAACAGCTGCCTGAGGAAAAGGAGATTTCATCCCTTTTGAAGCAGGTGTCCGATCTCGGCATCGCTGCAGGGCTCAACATAAAAGCATGGAGGCCCGGACAAAAGACTACACACCCGAGCGGCATCGTCTATGAAATCCCGGTGTCCGTAGAGGTTGACGGAACGTATCATAACCTGGGGTATTTCCTGAGCAGCCTGACAAGATTAAACAGGATTGTCAATATCAGCAATATGAGACTGGCAAATCCCAAGGTAGTGAAAGGGGAAAATCTCCTTAGTGCTTCATTTAAGGCTGCGACTTTCACTGCTATCCCAGAAGCAGAAATAGCTGCAGCAGTTACAACTGGAAAGAAAAAATGATGAATAAACTTTTTATATTATTCATGCTGTTGTCGATAGTGACCTTTGGTTGCAAGGAAAAAGGCGTTCCTGCCAGGAAACCTGTTGTGCAGAAGCCTGCAGCAGCAGGCGCGGCTGCTCCGGCAGCGGTCCAGCAAGAGGAACCAAAGGTCGAAAAAGAGATTTATGTATACGATCCGAAAGGGAGAAGAGACCCGTTTATGACCCTGGCACAGGTTACCAAACCTAAAGTTGAAAGGAAAATGGGCGCAAGCCCGATAGAGAGCGTCGATGTCGATGAAATCAAGCTCATTGCGATAGCGTGGGACAACAAGCAATATTATGCGCTGATTACGCTGCCGGACAAGAAATCATATACGATCAGAAGGGGAATGACTTTAGGTCTTTACAATGGGAAAGTTGTGGAGATAAACAGGGATTCCTTATTAATCAGAGAGCAGGTTAAAGATTACAGAGGTCAAACCAAAATCAAGGATACAATATTGAAACTCCGCAAGGAGGGGGAAGAATGAAAGAAAATACATTATCAAAATTTTGCATATCATTTTTTGTGCTACTGCTTCTTTTCGGCTGCGCTACGACATCAGGTACGAAGGAGGCATCTTCGCCGGAAGAAATACCGGTCATTACTGATATCGCAATAGACGATGGCAAGGTTGTGATCAAGAGCAATAAGGCTTTTTCCTTTAGCGTATACGAAGGTGATCCGTATAAAACAACAATCGAAATCCCGGACATGACGACGGGCAAATTCACAGACAAGATCGTTTCAGATAAATCCGGGATCACAGAAATAATCCCCAGGCAGATAGACTCTCCGAATATAGCGGCCAGGATCGATATTGTCCTGCAGGTGCCGTCTGCCATTACCCCTTCTTACAGTGATAATACGTTGGTTCTTTCGGTCAAGCAGGAACAGCCTGTCGTTGTTTCAGAACCGAACGATGCCGAATCCGGGGAGAGTGAGAGCAAGCCGAATGCTGCTCCTGTTCTTGCTGTTGCCGAGAAACCGGCAATAGTTGTAAGAGCGGCGGAAGAGAATGTGCAGCCCATGGCGAAGGCATCGGAGGTTAGCGGGATCGAAATCAAGAAGGCTGCAGATGCGGTAAAAGTCCTCATCAAGGGCAATGGGACTATGATACCGAATGTCTTTCCGATCAGCGAAAGAATCGTTGTGGACATCCCCGGCGTATCATTGAATGCCAAGCTGCCGGAGACCGTGATAGCCCCGCTCAAGGGCATAAGAGCAGGCAAGCACAAGGATAAACTGCGGCTTGTCCTTGATCTGAAAGAAAAGACGAATTTCGATGTCACGGCGATAGAGAATTTCATAGAGATTTCTTTGCTGGCAAACGAGACGCAGGTGAGCCAGACTGAGAAACAGAAAGCAGAGCCCACTCCTTCAATGGCCGCGGAGGAAGCAGTTGCTCCTATGCCAACAACTCCACCGGTAAAGCCGGTTCAGCCCGTTGTTGAGCTTGAAAAGCTGGCAGAAGGCGAATTTATAGGGAAAAAGATATCACTTGATTTTCAGGATGCCGATATCATTCCGATATTCAGGCTGCTCGGTGATATAAGCGGCTACAATATGGTTGTGAGCCCTGCCGTCAAAGGAAATATTACCCTCAAACTCATCAATGTCCCGTGGGACCAGGCCCTTGACATTATACTGAAGACCTTTTCTCTGGCAAAGATTGTTGACGGAAACATTATCAGGATTGTTCCCAATACAGTTGTTGCAAAAGAGATGGACGAAATAGCAAAGGCGAAAAAAGCAAGAGATGAGGCAGGAGAGCTTAAGACAAAGATTTTCCCGATAAATTATGCGGATCTCGCAAAGATGAAGGATGCGATTGACAAGGCAAAAGTTCTCAGTTCCAGGGGCAGTTTAACACTTGACGAAAGAGGAAGTTCCCTCATAGTGAATGATCTTGAGAAGAATCTCGATGAGATTGGAGATCTGGTAAAGCAATTGGATCGGGAGCAGATGCAGGCCAGGCAGGTGATGATCTCTGCCAAAATTGTCGAGGTCAATTCAAATTATACGAAAGACCTTGGCGTTCAGTGGGGAATTTTCTGGAATAATCCGCCCAGCTGGGGAGACCATAACTTTGTTGTTACCGGTGCAGAAACCACAGGGACCGAGACCATGTCAGGCAATCCTTGGCTGGTGAATCTTCCTGCAGCTGTTGGTGTTGGAAGTGGAGGGACCATTGGTTTTGGGTATATGAACAAGGCAGGAACTTTTAGCCTTGATCTTGCGCTCTCAGCTATGGAGGCAACAAATAACGGAAAAGTTTTATCGAGTCCGAAAATAATGACTATGAACAATCAGGAAGCGAAGATTACGCAGGGCACTACGATCTATGTTCAGTTCTCGACTGCAGATAAAGTTGATTATAAGGCAATCGATGCGTTACTATCGCTTTCAGTAAAACCCCGTATAGCTCCCGGCGGCGCGATTTTTATGGACCTTGATATTACGAAAGATGAACCAGTGGGAGAGGTTACCGCAGCCGGAGTAAGTGTGTCGAAGAATACAGTGAAGACCTCTGTGCTGGTGAACAATTCCGATACTGTTGTGATTGGCGGGATATTCAAACAGTCCCATACAGATGCCAAGAATGCCGTTCCAGGACTTGCAAAATTACCACTCGTAGGACAGCTTTTTCAAAGGAATGAAAACACGGATGTCAACACCGAGGTCATGATTTTTATCTCCCCGACTATTATTGAATACAATAGCCTGAAATAGACTTCTTTTCTCCAAAAGAGGACAGCAGAAACGCTGTCCTCTTTTTTATTTGTATATCTTTCGCCATACCATATATAATTTCCTATGCAAACTATCAGATTTTTTACATCCGGGGAATCGCACGGCAAAGCACTGACAGGAATAATTGAAGGCATCCCTTCCGGTTTTCCCATTTCTTCGGAAGCTATAGACAGGGAACTCAGGAGACGGCAGGGAGGATACGGCCGCGGCGGCAGAATGAAGATCGAATCAGACCACGCGGAAATTCTCTCCGGTGTGCGGTGGGGAAAGACCCTCGGCTCTCCAATAAGTATCCTTATTGAAAATAAAGACTGGAAAAACTGGCAGGAAGGCATGTCTGTCGATGCTGCATGTGATGGCTCCCTCAAACCGGTTACGAGACCAAGGCCGGGTCATGCGGACCTCGCGGGGGTATTAAAGTACAACCATTCAGACATCAGAAACATCCTCGAACGTTCAAGCGCCCGGGAAACTGCGATGCGGGTGGCGCTCGGAGCGATCGCAAAGGAGATCCTGTCCGAATTTGATATCAGGATAGGGAGTTATGTTATACAGATAGGAAAAGTTCAATGTTCGGAGTTCAAAGTTCAGAGCTCAGAAAAAGACCTTCTTCAAACATTTGAAAAAGCCGAAAAATCTCCTGTCAGGTGTCCTGATGAAGATGCATCGAAGAGAATGGTCAGACTTATCGATAAAGCGATAAAGGAAGGCAACTCACTGGGGGGCATCTTCGAGGTTTTTGTTACAGGTCTGCCTGTCGGACTTGGCAGCCATGTGCAGTGGGACAGAAAGCTTGACGGCAGGATAGCTCAGGCAGTAATGAGTATCCAGGCGATGAAGGGGGTCGAAATCGGTCTTGGATTCGGGATGGCAAAAAAATCCGGCTCAGAGGTTATGGATGAGATAATCTTTTCAAGAAAGAGTGTAAAGGGAGGAACCGGAAAATCAGCCCAACTGCTTACAGGAGGAGGCTTCTCCCGAAAGACGAATAATGCCGGTGGTCTTGAAGGGGGAATCTCAAATGGCATGCCTTTGATTGTCAGGGCTGCCATGAAACCAATTCCCACTCTCAGAAAACCGCTTATGTCTGTTGATATACATACAAAAAAAACTTTTTCTGCGGCGTATGAACGGTCTGACGTTTGTGCTGTCCCTGCCGCGGCTGTAGTTGCTGAAGCGATGACTGCTCTTGTCGTTGCGGATGCATTTTTTGAAAAATTCGGCGGTGACAGCAGGGAAGAGATTGAAAGAAACTACAATGCCTATCTTTCTTATTTAATTACGTTTTAATTCAATTTATCTTTTTAAAAAAATAGAGGAATGCAGAACGATGAAGAATATTGTCCTGACAGGTTTTATGGGGGCTGGCAAGACGACGATAGGAAAGGCGCTTGCGAAGATGCTTCAGATGAAGCTCGTTGATGTTGATGAAGAGATTGAAATATCCCAAAAAATGACGATCAATGATATTTTCAGAATATATGGGGAGCCTTATTTCAGGGATATCGAGACTGCAATGATAAAAAAACTCTCCCAAAACAAGAATTGTATCATCTCAACAGGCGGGGGCGCTGTCTTAAGGGACGAAAATATGGAGGCGCTGAGGGAAAACGGGATTGTCTTCTGCCTTGACGCAAGCGCTGAGACGATATTGGAACGCACGGGCAACAATCAGGACAGGCCACTTCTCAAGGTGGATAATCCAAAGGAAAAAATCGAAGAACTTCTTGCCTACAGGAGGCCTTTCTATGAAAAGGCAGGCGTTATGATTTCTACCGACGGCAAAACGCCTTTGCAGATAGCAGAAGAAATTGGGGAGCTTTACAAATGCAGAAAGTAAGAGTTGAGCTTGAGGAAAGAAGTTACAACATCATGATCGGCAATGGGCTCTTGAAGGATATCGGCAAGACACTCAGGAAATTCGAATTCAGCAATAAAATAGCACTGATAAGCAATCCCACTGTGTCCGCATTGTATGGCGAAACGGTTTCAGGGGCGCTGAAGGATTCGGGGTTTAATCTTACGGAAGTGCTCATCCCTGACGGCGAAGAATACAAGAGCCTGGCGTATACGGAAAAGATTTATGAAGCGCTGCTGAAGGCAAGGCTGGACAGGAAATCAGCGCTCGTTGCACTCGGAGGGGGTGTGATCGGCGATATAACCGGATTTGCCGCTTCCACGTATATGAGGGGCATTGACTTCATACAGGTGCCGACGACGCTTCTTGCGCAGGTCGACAGTTCTGTCGGGGGCAAGACGGGAGTCAATCACCCGCTCGGCAAAAACATGATCGGGTCATTCTGGCAGCCGAGGCTCGTCTGGATAGATACGGCGACACTTGAAACGCTGCCGCGCAGGGAATTTCTTTGCGGAATTGGAGAGGTCATAAAATACGGTGTAATATGGGATAGGGAATTCTTTGAGTATCTGGAGAAGAACAGAGATAAAATATTAAAACTTGATCCGGAAGCGCTCACGCATATCATACAGCGGTCTTGTGAAATAAAGGCAGAGGTCGTTTCGAAGGACGAGCGGGAGTCAGGCCTCAGGGCGATTTTGAACTATGGCCACACAATCGGGCATGCCATTGAGACTATTACCGGGTACAAGAAGTATCTGCACGGGGAAGCTGTTGGTATAGGCATGTATATGGAGGCGAAACTCTCGCAGCAGGCCGGCCTCATCGACAGACAGGAGGTTGTAAGAATAAAGGCACTTATCGATTCTTACGGCCTGCCTTCAGAAATGCAGGGCGAAATGTCCGTGAATGATCTCATTGAAACGATGCAGCTTGATAAAAAAACAATTGGGGGGAAGATGCATTTTGTGCTTCCCGAAAAAATCGGATCAGTAAGAATTCACAGCGGGATTACGGCAGAAGAAATAAAAAGTCTGCAGGATAATTAAGCTGAGCCCGCGCCCTGTCTGTCTGCCAGGTTGCATCGTTGTCGCCGATGATGCTATAAGTATAAAATGGAAACATACCCTGTTTTAATAGTTGATGATGAGGCGGATATTGTTGAACTCGTTTCATATAATCTCAAAAAAGAAGGTTTTTCCGTTGACTCGGCGGCGGATGGGGAAACCGCCCTTCTAAAACTCAAAAAAAACAAATATTTACTTTGTGTCCTGGATCTCATGCTCCCCGGTTTGCAGGGGTTGGAACTGTGCAGGATCATCAGGAAAGATCCCAGGACTTCCCCGCTGCCGATCATTATGCTGACAGCGAAGGGGGAAGAAGTTGACCGCGTACTCGGCCTTGAAATTGGCGCTGATGACTATATGACGAAGCCCTTCAGCCCAAGAGAACTTGTGGCGCGTGTCAGGGCTGTCCTGAGAAGAAACAGAGAAAAGGCTGTGGAGACTGAGGCTTTCAGCATTGGGAACCTTCTGATCAATAAGGAGACGTATTCGGTAACAAAGGATAACATACCGCTGTCACTCAGTTCGACCGAGTTCAGACTCCTTTTATATCTTGCAGAGAGAAGAGGAAAAGTTTTCAGCCGGGACCAGTTGCTGGACGCGGTATGGAAGAACGAGGCATTTGTCGAGCCGAGAACTGTTGATGTCCATATCCGGAGACTGCGCGCGCAGATCGAGGATGAGCCTTCCCGTCCTGAATTCATTAAAACAAAAAGAGGAATCGGCTACTACGTGGATGCGGGGCCTTGAAAAAGGGGATTTTCAGACGCTTTTTTGTATTCTACGCGGTGGTATTCCTGCTGGCGATTCTCTTCGTTGAGTTTTACATAACTTCAACCGTCAGGGAAAGTTATACGGATAATCTCAGGCAAAACCTTTCCATCCAGATAGATCTCATCTCAAAAAGCATGCCCTTTGATAAGACAAATGTGGACGCATTATGCAGGCAGTTGAAGAAAGATACGGGGGCGAGGGTTACTGTTATAGGGAAAGACGGCAAGGTCATCGGCGACTCGGATGCCGAATCCGGCCGTATGGATAATCATCTGCACCGGACAGAGATAGAACAGTCGTTCCTTTTTGGTGCGGGAATGACGATACGCTCCAGCGACACTCTGAAATACGATCTGCTCTATGTCGCTAAAAAAATCTCAAAGGATGAAGGTTCGAAAGGATTTATCAGGCTTGCTGTTCCGCTGAAAGAAGTTGACCACGCCATAAACCTTCTCAGGATAAAAATCATCCTCGTTGTCATCAGCGTCCTTCTCGCGACGTTCTTTGTAACCATTGGGCAGACGGAACATTTGCGGAGACTCCTCAGGCAGATAACGGATTTCTCGAAATCACTTTCCAGGGGAGAGATCGACAAGAGACTGTACCTGAAAAATGCCGGAGAGTTCAGCGAGATCGCGGAAAACATAACGGCGATGTCGGTAAAGCTGCAGGATGTGATCGCCCGGAACGAAGAGGAGAGAAACCGTCTGAATGTTATTTTGAAGAGCCTTCCCGATGCCTTGTTCATAATCGATGCAAAGGGCGGTATTCTGCTGTCAAGTTCATCCTCAAAAGAATTTTTTGGAGATGTCCCTATGACGGGCATGCAGTTTATCGAAGCGGTAAGAAGCAGCGAAATTTCCGATTTGGTAGACCATGTGCGCAGGACGCTTTCCCCGGGCATGACAGAAGCAAGAATAGATGCACCGGAGGAAAAATACCTTGCGGTCCGGGTATCGCCACTCTTTTACAGGGAAAATAAGCTTTCCGGTTTTGTCGCGGTTTTCCATGACATTACGCAGATCGAAAAACTTGAACAGGTCAGAAAGGACTTTGTCGCCAATGTATCGCACGAAATAAAGACTCCCATAACGGCGATTAAAGGCTTTGCCGATACCCTGCTTGATGGCGCAATCGATGATAAAGAAAATGCCGCACGATTTATCCGGACCATAAAATCAAACAGCGAAAGAATAAACAGCCTTGTGGATGACCTCATGACTATCTCCAAAATCGAGTTGGGTGTAATAAGGGTTGACAAGACAAAGATAGATATTGAAGATGTGTTCAGGAATGTTCTCGAACTCTTTAAAGATAAAGCTGCCGAAAAAAATCTTTCATTATCAGTGTCGAACAGGCCGGGGATAATGGAAATCAATGCGGACAAGAACCGGCTTATTCAAATACTCACCAACCTTGTAGACAACGCGATTAAATTTACGGACTCGGGTAGTGTAGCATTTGGTATCGATAGAGAGAACGAAAAGACCTTTTTGTTTGTTGAGGATACCGGAACAGGGGTGCCCCAAAAGCATCTGCCGCGGTTGGGAGAAAGGTTTTACCGCGTTGATCCCGCACGGTCACGAAGGATGGGGGGAACAGGCCTCGGGCTTGCCATAGTCAAACACCTTGTAAAGGCCCATGGCTGGCAGATACTCATCGAAAGCAGGGAAGGGAAGGGCACAAAAATTATCATAGAGGTCCCTGAAGATCAAATCTGTTCATAGGGAAAGAAGAACAGTTTTTTTTCACGTAAAATTGCCTGAAAGACCCTTTCAAATATTTGACAACATCGTTCATTTCTTATATCCTATCGGTACTACAAAATCATGAAACTTTTCCCGAAAGAAATAGATTTTTTTGAGATTTTTGACAGGGCTGCTTTGAACATCACAAAAGCTGCAACACTCCTCGTCGCGCTCATGGAAAATTTTGACAACCTTGATCAAAGGGCAAAAGAGATCTATGAAGTTGAGCAGGAAGGCGACATCCTGACGCATGAGATCATGAAGAAGCTGAACAAGACCTTCCTCACGCCGATAGACAGAGAGGATATCTATGCCCTTGCCTCACGGATGGACGATGTCCTCGATCTGATATGGGGCGCTGTAGACAGACTTACGATATTTAAGGTCGCAGAGTCTACGCCGGCGGCTGTCACTATCTCAAAGGATCTCCTCGCGACCACTGAGGTCATGCACAAGGCGATACATAAACTCAAGGAGAAGAACTACTCCCACGTCCAGGAATACTGCATAGAGATCAACAGGCTCGAAAACAGGGTGGACAGGGATTTCAGGGACGCCCTCGCCAGGCTCTTCGAAGAGGTGAAAGATCCGATCCTCATCATCAAGTGGAAAGAGATTTACGAACACCTCGAGAATTGCTCGGACAAATGTGAAGATGTAGCGAATATCATAGAAGCTATAGTCCTCAAGCATGCATGAAATTGTCATCTTTACTGTTGTTCTCGCCATACTTTTCGATATCAGCAACGGCTGGAATGATTCTGCAAATGCGATAGCAACAGTTGTTTCAACGAGGGTCCTCACGCCTGCCAAGGCGGTCATGCTTTCCGCCGCCATGAATATCCTCGGCGCGTTTCTTACCACAGCCGTTGCCAAGACCATAGGGAAAGATGTGGTAGATCCGAAGGCCATTACGGAGATCGTCGTTGCCGCCGCGCTCTTTTCAGGTTTTGCCTGGAACGCTGCAATGACAAAGATCGGCCTGCCTGTCAGTGCCTCCCATGCCCTTATCGGAGGGCTGATCGGCGCTTCTGTCTCCTATGGCGGGACGGGGATACTCAATATTTCCGGGATCGTCAAGATCTTTACCGCTCTTATCACTTCGCCTCTCATTGGTATTGCTTTTGGATTCGTGTTCATGAAATTCATTTTGAAGGTTTTTGGAACATTGCCGGCCGGCACAATTAACCGTCATTTCGGCAAACTCCAGATACTTTCTTCTTCCTTCATGGCGTTCGGACACGGCTCGAACGATGCGCAGAAGGTCATGGGAATCATTACGCTGTCGCTGGTGAGCGGCGGATATCTCCAGTCTGTTGAAGTGCCTTTCTGGGTAGTCCTTATTTGCGCGCTTGCGATGGGTCTCGGTACAGCGCTCGGCGGCTGGAAGGTCATCAAGACGATGGGAGTGAGCATGCTTAAACTCGAGCCTATTCACGGGTTTGCTGCGGAGACTTCCGCAACCGCAATCATACTGGGCGCCAGTCACATGGGGCTTCCTGTCAGCACCACACATGTTATATCAACGTCTATCATGGGCGTCGGCGCGACAAGACGTCTTTCGGCGGTCAGATGGGGAGTCGCGGGCAAGATAATTCTGGCCTGGGTATTTACTTTGCCTGCTTGCGCACTGCTTGGGTGGGCTTTCTGCAAAGCAGCGATTTACTTCCTGTAACCGGCTCTTCTTACCCCCGTATTTTTTCCTCTCTCTCAGGATGTGACGCACGCTTCACATTTCATTAAATTCCCGGTAAGCTTTCATAGAGGTTTTCCTTAAGTGGCGGGACGGAATGAACGACCTGTTTTGGATCACGGCGGCAGCAAAACCAAAGAGCAAAAATAATCGATAAATGACAGAAAATTCATCTTTCTGTAATATTCATGTAACAATTCCGTGGTAGTCTGTCGATAGCCTAAAAAGGAGGGAAAAATGAAAAAGATTTTAAAATT
>JAOUFP010000241.1 GCA_029858145.1 Nitrospirota bacterium
TGGGCTGATCGAGGACGGAACGGTTGTGCTTCCTGAACAGGAGGGCCCCGTCAACCACCTCGGGCGAGATCTCCACGACGTCCGCAGGCTCTCCATGCCTGACCAGCGCGCTGAAAGTCATGCCAGCACCCAGGCCGATGACCAGCGAGTTCTTCGGGTCCGGATGAAGAAGCATGGGCAGGTGGCCCAGGAGGTACTGGTTCGACTTGTCCGTAAGGACGACGGTGGCCATCGGTTTTCCGTTTATGTTGATCACCCTCGCCTGATAGTCACCGAAGACGGAGACGTTCACGTTTACTCCCTCTTTGTAATACATGAGCCGGTCGTTCCTTTTGGCATTGGTCTGTTCTCTTACGCTGCTGTAGTGGGTGATGTAGGGGGCGCTGTCTATCAGCCTGGGGTCCCACGGCCTGTGCAGGGTTCCCGCCAACGCGATGGCGCATACGCATAGGGAGACGATCGCTATCTTGTGAATCTTTTTGGGGACGAGAAAAGCCAGCCCCATTGACAAAACGAGGCCCGTAACAGCCATGGAAAGCACAGTGGCCTGGGATCCCAGGTGCGGCAACAGGAAGAATCCGCCGACGAAGGAGCCGATGACACCGCCGATCGTGTTGACGGCATAGACGGCCCCCACATCTCCGCCCGAGGTTGACGCCGCCCTTGCATAGCCGGCTGCCAGCAACGGGAAGGCTGCGCCGAACAGGAGGGTGGGGAAAAGGATCATCACGGAGATGATGGCAATGTTGATTGCAAATGAGCCGCCGAATTCCCAGAAGCCGAAGCTTGTCCTGAGATAGGTGTAAAGCAGCGGCAGGCGGTCGTAATAATTGACCAGGAACAGGGTATAGAGTGAGGCCGCGGCCTCCACGAATATCAGGGCCATGATGACGGAGGGTATGCGCATGAGGAACCTCGTCGTGACTTCACTCCCCAGCCCGAGGCCGACGATGAAGACGGAGAGAATGAGGCCAAAGGCGTAAACCGAGGAACCGCTTATCTGGAAGAGCACCCTCAGCCAGGCCACTTGGTAGACCATCGAGATAAAGCCTGCCACGCAGAAAAACGCCAGCAGATAATTTTGTGCGGGGGTTCGGGCGGGACTTGCCGCCTGATATGATCTGAAGGGGATGCGGTATTGCTTTCGGAACAGGAAGAAGGCGACGGTGCCGATAAGCACGTTTAGGGTGCCTGTAAGGTATATGCTTTCGTTGACCCCAAACAGGGGCACGAGGACGATGGCGGCCAGGAAGGCGCCGATGGCCGCGCCGATCGTGTTGACGCCGTAAAGGCGGCCTGCGTTGAAGGAAACGGAGCAGTCCGACTCCGAGACGAGTTTTACCAGGACAGGCAGGGTGGCGCCCATCAGGGTAGTGGGCAGAAGGAGTACAAGGTATGCAAGCACGAACCTTGCTGCCGTAATGCCGGCGATGCCGCTGCCAAGATGGGGAACCAGTCTCAGGTATATGTCGTCAATATAGGAAAGCAGAAGCGGGCTGCATATTCCAAAAGTGCCTATCAGCCCTTCAAGTACCGCGTACATCGAGATAGCATATCGTCCGCGGTCCACGGAGCGTCCTATGAGGTAGGCTCCAAGGGCAAGGCCAGAGAAAAAGACGGAAAGGATGGTGGACGCCGCATATACGGTGCTGCCGAAAATCAAGGTCAGTTTCCGGTGCCACAGCACCTCGTAGACCAATCCGGTGGCACCCGACAGCAGGAACAGAATGTAGATGATGTACCTATACATCATTCGCAATGACCTTGCTCGCTGAGCGCATTGCTTTAATAAGCCTTATCTATTATATCGGCAGTGACAAATGCCGAACAGACAATCACTTTGGGTTTCTTTCCCCTTATATCCATCTTTCCCGGAAGTTCCGTTCCAGTTTCGCCCGGCATTTTGAGATCAGCAACAAGAACATCTACTTCTTCTGAGCTGAGTTTTGCCGATGCATCCTGGACATTCCCGGCGGTCATGACTTCATGCCCATCCATTTTTAGCGCCCTGCCGAGATACCATTGGACGAGTTGTTCATCATCCAAAACGAGTATCTTTAAATGCGTCATTCTCTTGCGCCTGACAGGTGTCATAGTGGGCCTCTTTGAAAAGATATTATGCATAATCCATACCTGACTTAATCTATTGTAGAACAGGAGTTTTTATCTGCATTTCTCGCGGATCTGGTGATTTCCCCAGATATATTTCCACTTTTTGCGAAAAAGCCGTTTATGGCTACGCTATTGGTGCCAGGTACTCTTTGCCGACGGACAATGCCCGAATCGCGTTGCATTCTAATAACGGAGTGAGCAAAACCGGTGCGGTAATTGAAAGGCGTGCCCTTTATGGTAAGGCTGCTCTACGCACCTGATAACCAACAGGTCTCGGACGACGTGACTCCAAAAAAGTTCTCCTGCATTACGCAGCGATTTTTTCAAAGAGCAAGGTCGGTCATTTTAGAGCTTTCCCTGTAAGTACGCCTTTCGAGCTTTTGCAGTACACTGGTTACGCGGTCGGGCAGAGGGCTCCTTCAGTTTTTCCATTGATCGAGACCGATCCCGTTACCTCTATTGCTCTTGAGAGTGTGTCGTAGACCGGGCAGTGCGACTCGACTACCTGCACGAGTTTCCGGAGCGTTTCAGAATCTGCAGGGCTTTCAATGCTCGTCTCATAGCAGACCTTCCTGAATCCCGCAGGCACTGACTCGTCCATTCCGAAAAGCCCTTTGAGATCAAGGTAGCCTTTCACGTCGACGCTGACCTTTGTGAGCTGAATGCCCATAACCGCGGCGTAAGCCGAGTACATAATCTCCTGGCAGGTCCCGAGCGCGGCCAGTACTAACTCAACCGGATTCGGGGCCACATCCGTCCCGCCGAGTCCCGCAGGCTCGTCAACGGACATAGGAGCGAATTCCCTGATCTTGGCCAGGCAACGTACATCCTCTGCCCACTCCGTGGAGGCTCTGAACACGGCACTGGAGCACTTGGGATTATTCTGTATCGCCTCGATCGTCGCCATAAGGGCTTTCTTTACTGTTTCCTGTGACATAGTTTCCTCCCCTGAAATATGTTATTGAGAACTCGTTTCTCTTTGCTAACAGCAATAATGAGTCCAGGACTGTTTGGCCGCGAAAATATCGAATGATTATAAGGAATAATGAGCGCCTAACCTAAAATGATTTCTCACAGGGGGGGCGATGAAGAATGCAAAATGCAAGGTTAAGAGAGATGAAAAATTGCAATTTGCAATTATGGAAGCTGGTCCTTATTATCTATTTTTTTGAGTTTTCTCCATAGTGTCGTAGGGTTAATGCCGAGGACATCGGCAGCGCGCTTAATCTCACCTTTGGTAAAGGCGAGCACCTTCGCGATGTGCTCTTTTTCGACTTCCTCCAAGCTCCATCCGGTCCCCCTTCTGAACTGGGCCACGCGCTTGAATGGTAGGTCCTCAGGCAGAATTTCATGAGTCTCTGCCATGATAACAGCCCGCTCGATCACGTTTTCCAGTTCACGAACATTCCCCGGCCAGTCATGATCCATAAGAATTTGTAAAGCAAGATCCGTCAGTCCGCGAATCGACTTGCCGAAAGTCCTGCTGTATTTCTGAATAAAATAACGCGCAAGGAGTGGTATGTCTTCCCTGCGGTTCTTCAGTGCCGGCAGATCTATCTTCACCACATTGAGCCTATAGTAGAGGTCTTCTCTAAAGGCTCCTTTTCTTATGGCTTCTTCGATGTCCCGGTTTGTAGCGGCAATGATCCGGACATCGACAGTGACCGGAACCGTCGATCCTACTTTATAGAAGGTGCGGTCCTGGAGAAACCTGAGCAGCTTGAGCTGGAGCTGACTGCTCATTGAATTCACCTCGTCCAAAAAAAGCGTGCCGCCAGCAGCTGCTTCAAGAAGCCCGTTCTTATCATTCGTAGCGCCGGTGAAAGCACCATGTATATAGCCGAACAGCTCGGACTCGATGAGCGATTCAGGAAGGGCTCCGCAGTTTACCGCAATAAAGGGCTTTCCCGCACGGATGCTGTTATAGTGGATAGCCCGCGCGATAAGCTCCTTGCCGGTGCCGCTCTCGCCGCAGATAAGAATACTCGCCGGGACATTCAGAACCTTCCTGACGAGCCGCAGGACTTCAGTCATGGAGGGACTCATCGTAATGATCTCGTCGAACCCAAAATGCCGAGCGCTTACAGATACCTCTCTTCTGACATTTTCGAAGATGAGCGCATTTTCGATCGCAAGTCCGATAGGCTGCGTCGCGGCCCTCAGGATATCAAGAAGCTCCGGACCTGGCGCATAAGGCTTATGAGTAATGACGCACAAGACACCCACGACCTTTCCCTTAGCCCTAAGGGGAAGTCCCGCATAAAACTCCATCCCCTCCTTTTTGAGGACCGCCCTCGTGAACCTCGGGTCGTCGGACGCCCTTTCGCGGATAATCACCTCTTCATTGCATTGTGCAATGCTGCCGCACATGCACTCACCGACCCTTACCCTGTTTTCGGAGAGGTCCTTTACCACCTCTTCAGAAAGGTTCTTGAACGACACCGGTATCATTTCGAGGGTTTCGTCGTTGATGACATATATAACACCCGCATCCACTCCCATGAACGAGATGATTTTCTGGAGCACGTCGTTAAGTATCGTTTTGAGGTCGAGGGACTTGCCGACTGTGAGCGCTATCTCGTAAAGGATCGACAGTTGCTTGTTTACACGGGCGATTTCCGACTCTTCCTGCATAGTTTATTCTATCAGATTAACGGCATAAAGACGGTGGGATTATACCGCCGGTGGCAGACTTATGCCAGCTATCGCAAAGGAGATGGAAGAGATATTGAAGATGCAGGGTTAATGCCGTGACAGAACGCTTCGCAATGCATTTATTTATTGGATAATGGTTTCGACGAAAATTCACGTGAACGAAAGTTTAGTTTCGGCGTCTCAACAGTCTTTGTTTCGCCGCAGCCGCAGTTGGATAGCGCATGTTACCGGGCGTAACGGGGAGTTATCGAAATTTGAAAGCTGTGAGGGTTGCTGTCGGCATATAACCGGTTGAGCCCTCTCTTTATTTGCCTGTTTGTCGAGCCATTTCCTTAATTAC
>JAOUFP010000242.1 GCA_029858145.1 Nitrospirota bacterium
GCTTCGTGTCCCGCCGCACGCACCATGTAAAAGAGGCGGATATTATGGAACGGCTTGAGATTCTGAATGCATGGCGTCAGGGAAACGAAGCGATTGAAGCGGCCGATCCCCGGGCTCTCCGTTCAGTGGACAGAACGGCAAAGCACCTTCTGAGTTTAGCCGGCGGGAAAATTACCTCTGCTGATTCTGCGCCTGACCCTGATATGATTTCACGTCTCCTCCTGTGCGGATTTCCGGACCGGATAGCAAAACTTCGGGAAGAGGGGGAAGGCCGTTTTCTCCTCAGTCAGGGGAGGGGGGTGCGTCTCCCGGCTGCGAGCGGACTGAGCAGGAGCCCTTATATCATCGCCTTAAACGTGGATGTTGCCGATAAGGCCGAAGGTGTTGTGCATCTTGCCGCTAATCTTGAAGAAGGGATCATCCGGCAGGAATGCGAAGGACGCATCGGGACGCTGAGGAGGATAGAATGGGACAGCAGGGAAAAGAGGGTTGTCGCCACTAGTGAAGAGCGATTGGGTGCTGTAATTCTTTCAGGAAGGCCCTTTAATCCATCCGAAGAGGAAACGGCTCCGGTAGTGTGTGAGGCGATCCGGTCTGCGCCGGGGATGCTCAATTTCAGCAGGGAAGTCCGGCAGTTACAGGGAAGGGTCGAACTGATGAGGAAAAACTTTCCCGGTGAGAATTGGCCCGATTTTTCTGATGTATATCTCCTGTCAGCTCCCGAAGAATGGCTCCTGCCATGGCTTGGCAGGATACGCAGCGCGGAAGATATTGCAGGGACCGACCTCCTGAGTGCACTGAAGGCGTTCCTTTCCTGGAACCAGCAGCGCCTTCTCGACGAGCGCCTTCCGGTGTCCATTATTGTGCCGAGCGGCAGCCGGGTCGCGATCGATTACGCCTCGGGCGATATTCCTGTGCTTGCTGTGAAGCTGCAGGAAATGTTTGGGCTTGCGGACACGCCCAAATTAGCAGGAGGTCGGGTAACGGTGCTCCTTCACCTTCTGTCCCCGGCAAGAAGACCTGTACAGATTACACAGGATTTGGAAGGATTCTGGAACAGCGGTTACCAGCAGGTGAAGAAGGAATTGAAGGGAAGATATCCGAAGCATCCCTGGCCCGACGACCCCTGGAAGGCGGTGCCGACGCGAAAGACAAAAAGCCTGAAGAAATGAAAGACTTTCACCCCGCATTCTTCATGCCTCTACAAACCGGGTTTGGGCGACGCATTTTTTCTCTCTGCCGATGGAATGCAGGCTGACTCCTGAAGTGGTCCCTTCGGCCGGGATTACGTCTTCCCTGAGTGACGGGATGCCTGACAGGATATAGTAATTGTAAGTAGAGCTTGACATTGAGGACGATATTTGCAAAAATCGAATGAAGATGAGAGCGCAAAGCATACTGCTTATTTTAATCGTAATCTTTGGGACATTCGCCCCATTGTCGGTAACCTGTTCGTCACTCGACGATCAGACATATATTGTTGCCCTTGATGTCTGCCATGCATCGGGGAGCATTCTGTCAGCGAACACTGATATGCCTGTAATACATGAATGCCCCTGTAAAGTATTTGCCCTGCACGTCGCAGGCTTACAAGATAATTCAAGCCAGAAATCCAATTCTTATCTTTCAGCTTTTCAGCAAGAACGTCCTCCAGAAGCATAATCCTTTGTTTCGAAGTGTGAGTCTTTTTTTTCAGTACTGCAGGCAACTGCCTGCAGCAGAAAAGTCTTTTTTTCAGACTTTTCTCCCCGTAAACTTGGCTCCGCTTTCAAAATTATTGGAAAATAATTCTGGAGCGGAGCATTTTTTTATAAGCTCCATGAGCAACGCCTTGAATATCAAGCCGTTTCAACGAAAACATCCGGTTTATAAAAGAGTGCCTGTCGGATTGTGTTTGTAAATGCCTCCGGTTAATTCTTCCGTATCTTTGCAAAACCATCCCTCCCGCAATCATTGATTAAACAGGTTTTTTTTGTGATACACTTTTAGAATGGAACAAAAAGAGCATACTGCTGAGGACAGAGTATTAGTTTTAGGTGCCACGGGGTTCGTCGGAGGCCGGCTCATCCCCGAACTTATCAAGAAAAACGTTAAATTGAGACTCTTTGTCCGCGATCCGGCGAAAGTGGCCTCCATTAAAAACTGCGGCGCGGATATAGAGGTATTTCAGGGAGATCTTCTCTCCGGGGAGGGGGTCGAAGATGCCTTGAACGGAACGCACACGGCCTATTACCTTGTCCACTCGATGGGCGGGAAAAGCATATTCAAAAATACCGAGTACGCCGAAAAGGACAAGCAGGCGGCAAGAAATTTCATTGCAGCGGCAAATCAGGAAGGTCTGAAGAGAGTCATTTATCTTGGTGCTCTTGGTGAAAGGGGCGATAACCTCTCAGAGCACCTTAGAAGCCGCGCGGAGGTGGCAGCGATCCTCTCTTCTGGAAAACCCGCTGCGACGATCCTTCGGGCCGCCATCATTATCGGCGCCGGAGGCGCATCTTTCGAGATGCTCAGATACCTTGTCGAGCGGCTTCCGGTAATGGGCTGTCCAAAGTGGATAGATACCCGCATCCAACCGATCGCCTTAAGGGATGTTCTGGCCTATCTCGTCGGAGTCCTCCTGAACCCGCAGACTAAGGGGCAGACGTATGATATCGGGGGGGATGAGATACTTACCTACCGCGAGATGATGCAGCAATATGCGGAGGCGCGGGGAATTCCACGAAGGATCATCTTTCGTGTCCCTTTTCTCACGCCTCTCCTTTCCGCCTACTGGGTAGACCTCGTGACGCCGATACCTTCGGGAGTCGCCCACCCCCTGATCGACGGGCTGAAAAACGAGGTGATATGCAGGGACGATCGTATCGATGAATTTGTCCCGATAGAAAAGACTTCTTTCAAAGAGGCGGTAAAAATAGCCTTTTCGGAAGAGAAAGACGGTCCGGGGATTACAGGTTTCTGAGTGTGGGGGAGCAGGTCAGGAATCTGAAAGGCAAAAAAGTGCGAATGTGAGCGAGGCAATCTCTACCGGACTCGCCATTCCGAAACGGTCTGGAACGAGCTGATATGATAACAGTATGAAAGTTCGACAAGGACGAGGGCTGTTGTCGCTGACTGTATGAATTCCGCGAGTTCAGGATGTTTTTTTATCAGGATTCCGGATAATTCGTCCCATTTTCTGCCTCGCCTCACCGGCACCGCCGTACCCAGCAGAGTCATTGCCTCTGTTTTCATATAATCTCCTCCGGTCTCTGTCCGTGTATCGATGAGCAGTGAAACGTTTCTGTTTTTCAGGAGGTTTTTGTATTTCGAGGTTTCCCTTGGAGTCGCAAAGATCAGGCCTTTCATATCAGGCGTCATGGCATAGGCGATCAGCGATGTGTAAGGTCTCCTGTTTGATTCTGTCGCGAGTACGGCATGGCGTTCGAGACCGTTCAAGACACTGAGTCTTTCGGAAACGGAGACGGTGCCGCTCCTTTTTTCTGAAGGGATTCTTTTTTTCCTGTCCATCGAAATTCAGTATATCACAGAAAATCAGTTCAACCTGAAAATTGTATAAGAGAGAAAGGTAGCGAAACTTGCCCAGAGAAAATATGGAGCAAGCAGAAAGGCGGAGATCTTTGAATAGTTCCAAACCGAAACGATCATAATGAGAACGGTGAACGCGATCAGCGCCGCATCAATCACGGCGGTCATGAGAAGATGCCTCGAAAAAAAGATGTAGCTCCAGGCCGCATTTATGATGCCGTTCAGGATGTACAGGCCGATAATAATAGCGAAAAGAGGCTTGCCTTTTGCGGCACGGAGAAATTGAATGAGCGAAGCAGCAGAGAGTATGTAGATGAGTGTCCAGACTATTCCGATAATGCTTCCCGGCGGCGTAAAAGAAGGCTTTTGGAGCGAAGGATACCAGGTAGCGATCCCCGCGGAAGTAAATTGTCTTCCCGCAAGCGCGACGAGAAGATAGAAGGCTGGGGGAAGTACGTAAACAAGCAGTTTGTTCATACCTGAAAGCAGTATATCCTAATTTGTGGAAAACTCATAGGCATTCCGCGTTCATGGCAAAAAAAGTATTTCAGTTTTATAGCATTGACCCGGGATTGTATTCCCGATTAATGCTGTCCAGCACCCGGGAAATAAGTATGCAGACATCCTTGAGCGTATTTTTTTCCTGGACGCTCAGGCGGTCCGGATTGATGAAGTTGTCGGGTTCAACGCCCATTGTAATCAATTCAAACTGATGGCGTATTCTGAGAAGCGAAACAAACTCGAAGGCTTGTTCAAGGTCGTCCCCTGTCTCCCTGATTGTGGTGTGCACCTCCTTCAGGGCTGCAATTCTCTCCAATGTCGAGGTCTCCTGGATACCGGACTCCAGGCTGAAGAGGCGCACAATGTTGATCATGGGTGCAACGCACTTCTTTTTGAGATCCAGCTTGTTCTTATGTTCACCTTCGTCTTCCACCTGGAACGTCCTGAGGAAACTGAGCGGAGGCCTTACGCTGGTCGTCATGTCGGCCATGAATTTCAAAAAGATCTTCTGGCCCCGGAGACTTTCCATTAAGTGCTGTTTGAGTTCCGAAGCAAGCCCCAGGTCGCCGTAAATCCCTCTGAAATCGAACAAGATAACAGAAGATATGATAGCGTCAGGGGTGGGCTCACTGATCCATTCACTGAAATACCTCTTCCATACAGAGAGCGGCTGACACCACTTGGGATTAGTAGCCATGTAGTTGCCGGAGCAGCGGGCAAATCCGCATTGCAGCAGTCCGCTCACAACAAATTGTGCGAACCGGCCAAAATATTCCGCGGCAGCACGGCCTTCCTCTTCGCTGGCCGGGTCTGCGTAAACTATGGCGTTGTCCTGATCTGTTTTGAAAGTCTGTTCTTTCCGCCCCTCGCTGCCGTATATTATCCAGCAGAAAGGAACAGGTGGAGGGCCGAGCGTCTTCCGTGCGATATCCAGTATCCTGCGCTCAAGGTGGTCATTCACTTCTGTAACGATCCTGGTGATGTTGCTCGCTTTTGCCCCTTCACGAAGCAAGAGCGAAATCAGACCGATACTCTTCCTCGATACGGAGACGAG
>JAOUFP010000244.1 GCA_029858145.1 Nitrospirota bacterium
ATCAGTTTCTCGAGTTCTGCTCTTTTCTCTTCATACCGGGCCCTGCTCCACGTACCCGAGTACACAAGAACCGCCATAAGGCTGCCCGGAATCTCTTTCAGCTCAATTCCCGGATCTAAAGGCTCTGGTAAGGTTTCCAGCGTAAACTTAGACGGCATGAGAAACGCGATTCTCCATTTATCGCCGGCTTTCTCCTGAGTCACCGGCGCGGTCATCGGGAGCTTCTCGGACTTCATTTCCCGGGTTACAGGAGCGGTCATCGGGATTGTCTGTTTTATGCGGTTATTTCCTGAGATGTATTTAAAAAGACGGCGGAAGCCCTCGCTGCCCACCTCGTCGAATTCTCCCTCAACAATCGTCTCTGCGACAATGCGGGGCTCAAACTGTCTGAGTTCAAAATCCCCGTCTTTTTCGATCACTGTGTATTTTGCTTCTTCATACGCCATTACATCCCCGCACTTCAAGAATGGGCTCAGGAAGACAGGCAAAAGAAAAACCCAAACGATAAAAATCCTGTCTTCATTGAATATCTTCATAGAACATTATGTGAATAATTTCTGCCCGCGATCCATGCTTTAAACCAGTATATCACATGCACGACGTACACCATGATTATCAAAAACTTCCGGTAGTCACACGGCATAAGACTGAGGAAGAAATAACTGCGGCATGCATGACCGGCAACCACGACCCGTTCACAACCGGGCAGGCTGGAGCGAACGCTTAATCTCTCCGATCCATCACAGAGGCGGTTAATTTTTTACGATGCTCCTCCAGCAAAGTCCGGGGGATCGCCTTAAGCGCGCAGTAGACCAGCAGCGGCAGAATAACCGCATCATCCAGATGGCCGATCACCGGGATAAAATCAGGGATGATGTCCAGCGGCATGACCGCGTATGCCACGGCAGCTCCCAGAAGGATGCGGGTCATTCGCGGCGTCCTCGGGTCGGCAAGTATGTTTCTGTAAAGCTGAATCTCGTCCTTAAACTTCCGGAATAATCTGCGCAATTTCTTCATGAGATGAATAGTCTATCGGCTTACCCGGCCTTTTTTCTACAAAATACGATTGCTGTTTTCTGTATATCGCGGTCATCCCGGAAAAGCCTCGCCGGTTTTCCCCTTTGACAAAGAAGGGTTTTGACAAACGCCCATTTATGAAATGTGCACCCTTTGATTCGACGTTTCGGAAGCGGTTCTGCTTCTCCTGCCCCGGCAATGCAGACTCAAAATCGCTATTACTTGACTTCTCGCCTTAAAGAAACTCGTTCAGCCTCGCGGCTGAAATCGTCATTTTCCGTATTGATAATTTCATTTTCACAGTGTTAGCATTTTATATGAGAAAACGCAGTTTCCTGTCAGTCCTGAAAGGATGTTCAGCCAGCTGTCATCATTAGACCGGCAACGGCGCATCCGGATGCTGCAGCGTCTCTGGCTGATGACAGTCGGGCTGGCAATCCTTTTTATGGCCCTCCTGTGGGGAGAGCACTTCTACCGTCAGGTTGTCTCGCCCTCCTTTGACCTGTGCGCCATAGCAACGGGCTGGGCCTGCCAGGACGCGCTTCAGCACCCCCGGTCCAAACTTGCCCTGCTTCCTGTGCCCATCTGGGCCATAGCAGCCTACGCCCTGGCCCTGCGCCTGGGGCCGTCCAGCTGGGGCCGCAGGCTTTTCCGGTACATGGCCATCCTGTTTATAGCCCTCTTTCTCGCTGCCAGCGGCGTTTTTCTCTACTTTATGGCTATGGACCTTGCCAACCTCTGCATCCTCTGCCTCGGTGCGCACGCCTGCCACATGGTCCTGGCTGCGCTTCTGATTCTCGGCTACCGGCTGAATATCACTTCCTCCCCGGGGGTGTCTGTACCGCCTGTTTCAGCATATTTGATTGCTCCTCTCCTCATCCTCCTGACCGGCTACGGCCTGACGTTATGGGCTGGCCAGCAGGAGAACCGGCGGGCCCTGACGCACTACCTGATGAAGGACGACCTTCTCCCCGGAGTTTTGCGCTGGGAGTTTGACCGCTACTATCCTGAGAAGCCCGTTCATCGAATTGCCGGCAGCAAAGATGCCCGCAGCCAACTCACCATCGTGGGCTCATTGGCATGCAGCCATTGCCGCGATGCAGTGCGGGCCGTAATGGTCCTTCCCGACCAGCTCAAGAAGGAAGTCGCCATCTTCTTTATACCATACGCATTTGAAGGTGACTGCGGTTCGCCCTCCAAAGAAAGCGGGAAAAACAGGCGCCGCGCCCCGGAACTCTGCCTCATGGCCGAACACACCCTGCAGGCGCAGGAAAGCGGAGGCTTCTGGGACTGGTTTCAGGAGGTGGATGGAGCGCCCGGCCTTATCATCCGCCGTTTCCGCAAAGAGGCGCGGAACCGCAAGGAATGGAGCCGGGAACTTGCCGCCCAGATTGCTGCTGCCAGGGACTTGTCCGTGACATCCCTGCCGCTACTTCTCTGGAATGGCCAAAAGCTTCCGGCGATCGTCAATACCATTGCCTTGCCAGACCTGCTTCCCTACCTGCTTAAACAGCAGGATAAACCCGGGGGCACTCCGCAAGACGAATCGTGCGATACCTGTTAATCTGAAGAAAGAGGGGTAATCGAAGGGTCAGCACGTATGTTTCCTCAGAGATTGCCCGGTCCAGCCGCAGTGTTGCGGCACAAAGACAGGAAAGGGGATGTTCTAACGACCTGACCCTTTGAAAGTATTTGCGGTCCCAATCCTCCATAGCCCGAAAAACGAGAGCCGGATGTGCGACTCAGGTTTTTTTGAAGAACGTGTCGTAGGGATACTTTCTTGCATAAATGAGGAATTCATCCATGACATGGGAAAGATGCTTTCTGGCAGGAAGAATCAGGGACAGGTCCCTCTGGATATTTCCTTCTTTGAAAGTTATCAGCTTCAGTCTTCCATCTGCAAATTCTCTTTGAACTGCCCATTTTGAGACAATAGAAACTCCGACCCCGGCCTCAACCGCCTCCTTGATCGAGGCAGTACTCCCCAATACCATAGCGATATGCATTTGATGGATGCTGATTCCGTGCATAGCAAAATATTCCTCAATTTTTTGCCTTGTGCCCGACCCTTCCTCTCGCAGGATAAAAGGCTCTCTCAGAATGTCAAGTATTGAAACTACCTTCTTTTTTACCCATGGATGATCCCTGGATACAATAAGTATCAGTTCGTCAGACATGATAGTTTCTCTCTTCAGCTTCCCCCCCATGCATTCTCCGGCCACCAATCCAAAGTCTATAAATCCGGACTTCAGAAGCTCCTCAACCCTTTTCGTATTTCCAACCATCATGCTGATTTTCACTTTGGGATGTTCTTTCTTGAAACCGATAATGACCCGTGGGAGAACATGGTCGCCGAGGGAGGTGCTCGCTCCGAACGTAAACCCACCCTTTATCGCACCCGTAATCTTTCTCATCTCCTTTTCAATATCAGTATAGTGTTCCAGAATATGTTTCGCCTGATGGTATAAGATCTCTCCTGCAGGGGTGAGATTAATCTCTCCCCCTGATCTGTCGAACAGCTTTGTCTCGAAGAATTCCTCAAGTGCCTGTATCTGGAGGCTTACTGCCGGCTGGCTGAGATGGGCAATTCTGGAGGTTTTTGAGAAACTCCTTGTCTCAGCCACTGCGCAAAAAAGTTTCAGTTTTATGTCCATAAAAATAGCATAGCACACACCTTTATTAAATTTGACTATAGATCAATAAGTTCCGTGCTTTTAAAGCCGTATATCAGATAGTCTAAAAGACTGCATACACTCAAAAGCAAGGAGGATTTTATGTTAAAACGTCATCTGCCCGCGCCTGGGCCGACGCCGGTTCCGACGAGGGCACGCCTGGACGCCCACCACGGATACGCGGGCGCCTTTGACGTTATCACCGCAATCACGGGTTTCGAGATGGCCTTGAAAGGCATGGGTCATCCTGTAAAGCTCGTAACCGGAGTGGCGGCAGACCAGGAACTGTTAATGGCATGACCAGAACATCAGGAGCAGCAGGAGAATAAAGATGAAAATACCGAGAGTAATGTCCACCCAGCATCCGGACAATGTGCAACTGCCTTTCTTTGCAGAGAGCCAGGACATGTCCGGAGATGATGAAATACAGGAGGCCTACTATGCCTTCTCGCACCTGGGCTGCGATGAGCAGATGTGGGACTGCGAGGGCAAAGAGGTGGACGACTTTGTGGTGAGGAAGCTTTTGACCAAGTATGAGCATTTCTTCAGGAGCAAGCGTCTGGGGAATGATGTCAGGCTCACGCTGAGGATTCCGAACCCTGATGTCGAAAAGAACGAGGCAAAGGTCCTTGTCGAGACACTGGAGAGCATCCCGCGTTCCTGCGATGCCGCCAACCTCTTCTACGGCTGCGACGCGCCTCCCATCCATGAGGTGATCCTGCCCATGACCATGTCCGCGGAGAGCCTCAACAGGGTCTATTACTATTACAAGGACTTTGTCGTCGGAAAGCAGAGGCAGCCGTTTTATCCGGCTGATATCACCATCGCCGAATGGATCGGGGAGTTCAAACCGGCTGAAATAAGCGTGATCCCCCTTTTTGAGGACAAGGAGCATATGCTTGAAGCCCATAACATCCTGCGGGCGTATTTCAAGGGCAAAGACATCAGCCATCAGCGGGTGTTTATCGCACGCTCTGACCCGGCCATGAACTACAGCATGGTGAGCGCCATCCTGTGCAACAAGATCGCGCTTCAGCGCCTGAGGAAGCTCTCCGAGGAGACCGGGATCAGGATATACCCGATCCTCGGCGCCGGCTCCGCGCCCTTCCGGGGGCATCTCGCGCCGGACACTGTCGAAAAGGTGCTGGAAGAATATCCGGACGTGCAGACCTTCACGGTGCAGTCCGCCTTCAAATATGACCACCCCGTGCCTGCGGTCATCGAGGCGGTCAATACACTCAACCAGACGGAGATGATGCGCGGCTATGACATCAATGAAGGCAAATGCCTGGAGCTGATAGAGAAGTGTTCCGTGGAGTACCGGCGGGTCATCGAGCATCTGGCGCCCCTCATCAACTATGTCGCGTCGTTCGTCCCCGAAGG